>CAZQUT010000006.1:0-18356 GCA_964596555.1 uncultured Thermotogae bacterium | reverse complement strand
CGGAAGTTATGGGACGCGATGCGCTTTCCCACTCCCATTAGATCGAGGAGCGTGACTGAGAAGACGATCGATGAGTACTTGAGCATAAGGATCAGTTCGTTTGACCATGAAGGGATAACGATGCGAAACGCCTGCGGGAGAACTACATAGCGCGCTGCCTGCGGCATAGTCATCCCCATCGATCGCGCGGCGAGGAGCTGCCCACTCTTGACCGCCTGGATGGCCCCGCGGAGGTACTCGGCCTGGTAGGCAGCCGTGTTAAGCCCGAGAGCGAGAACACCGCTGACGAACGCCGAAAGGCTGATTCCCCAAGAAGGGAGGCCGTAGTAAACCATTAGTAACTGTACCAGCAGGGGGGTTCCCCGGAAGATCTGGATGTAGATGCTGGCCGGGATGGAAAGCCATTTTCCACCGTAGATCCTCATCAGTGCCAGAATTACCCCGAGTACAAACCCAAACGCAATGCATGTTACCGTGATCTCTATAGTCAGGATCAATCCGTGTGCTAAGAGGGGAAGCCATGCCCAGTCGAAGGCCATTAGTCAGACTCCCCGTACAGCTCATTGATCTTATGCAGGAACTCACCTGTGCGCTTGTGCTGCGGGTTGGAGAACATCTGGCTAGGAGTTCCCTGCTCGACGATTACGCCGTTCTCCATGAAGATGATTTCATCGGCGACCGCGCGAGCGAACCCCATCTCGTGCGTGACGACGAGCATCGTCATCCCTTCCTTGGCGAGGTTGATCATCACCGTGAGCACCTCACCGATCAGCTCCGGATCGAGGGCCGATGTTGGCTCGTCGAACAGGATCAGCTTGGGTGACATCGCGAGGGCGCGGGCGATCGACACCCGTTGCTGCTGCCCGCCGGAGAGTTGCGCCGGATACGCGTTTACCTTGTCGGTCAGCCCAACACGTTCCAGCTCTTCCATTGCCAGCTTGGTTGCGGCGTCCTTGTTCATCCCCTTGACCTTAATCGGACCGATACGCACGTTACGCAACGCCGTCAGGTGGGAGAACAGGTTGAAGCTTTGGAAGACGAATCCCATCTCGGCGCGCAACTCGTTGATGTTCGCCTTTGAATCAGTCACCTCTACACCATCCAGCCAGACCTCTCCCGCGCCGGGAGGGCTCAACCGATTGATGCAGCGCAGTAAGGTGCTCTTTCCCGTTCCTGATGGTCCAATCACGACCTTTGTCTCTCCCTGTTCGAGAGTGAACGAGACACCCTTCAATACTTCCAAATTTCCGTATTTCTTATGAAGATCGACGATCTTAAGTAGGCTCATACCTCTCGCGTACCTCCTCTCATCATCTGCAGCCCAGGGATCTGCAACCGCTTCTCTAACCTTCCCAGGCTCCAGTTTCCCGCATATGTCAGCACGAGGAAGATTAGCGCGACCGTCAGATAGGCGAGCATTGCCAGGTCATAGTGTCGATCGGTGATGATTCGGACTTTGCGCAGAACCTCGTTGAGGCCGACGACGTAAGCGAGGGTTGTATCCTTGACGACAGATGAAAATTCGTTGGACCATCCGGCGATGGATATGCGGAATGCCTGTGGTATAACGATGAGAAATATCGCTCGTGTGCGGCTCATTCCCATCGAACGCGCCGCCATCATCTGTCCATGGGGTATCGCTTGAAGCGCTCCACGGAAAATCTGTGATTGGTACGCCGAGGAACGAAGACCGAGGGCAAGGGCCGCCGCGAAGAATGGGGGAATGTTGACTCCAAACTCCGATGGTCCGAAGTAGAACAGAAAAAGAAGAACGATCGCGGGAATGCTGCGAAAGATCCAAGCATAGCCCGAGGCAAGCGTACCGAAGAATCGTCCGCCATACACCTGCAGCAGAGCAACCAGTGTTCCGACGAGGAGCCCGAGGACCAATAGAGCAAACAAGAGCTCTATGTTGATGCGCACACCAGCCAGGAGCATTGGCATGCTCTTCATGATAACACTAATCCCTGCTATGAGAACCTCCCCTTACGGAACGATAGGGGCCTCGTACAGACGAGGCCCCCATTAGTTGAGTATTCGTTGTTTACTTGGTCGCTTCTTCCGCGAACTTTGCAGCGAACGCTTCCACGTTTTTGTCAACGAGGAGGAGGTCTTTGCTAACTAGCCATGCGGCCTCGATCTGGTCATTTGTCGGCCCGAAGTATGCCTTTAGGAGGTTGTCCCAAACGCTACCTGGGGTGACGACCAGATTCTGCATTCCCCCGGCGGTTGGCAGGACTTGAAGACCAAGTTTCGTCATGCCGTCGGCAATCATGGGCAGAATACCATTCGGGTCATCCTTGGCAACGAGGAAACCGAAGTACTCGTTGGTGTTGATGATGCCGGCGATCGTCAGCAGTTCCGGATACGCGGCCAGCGAGGATTGCGATGCCGGTTCATCCTGAATGACTGCATCGATTCGCTTGTTGACCAGGTCAAGGACCGCGGTGGGGTAGTACTCGTATCCGTTAACAGTGGTCCCAATTCCGTTGGTGTCCGCCCAGTCGAAACCGGTTGTGCCGTTTTGCGCACCGATCTTCTTTGTCGGTCCCTGCCCGGCGAGGGCACTAATGATGTTCAGCCCTGAATCCTTGCGGATTACTACTGCCTGATTGGACAGGTAGTACGGCAGCGAGAAGTCGATTGACTTTGCTCGATCAGCGGTAATCGTAAATCCGGAAGCCCCGATGTCCGCCTTGCCACTCTTCACCGTGTCGATGATCGTGTCAAATGCGGTGTTCTTGATGTTGACATCGAACCCCTCGACGACCGCGATGCAGCGTATCACATCAAGGTCAAATCCGAAGAACTGACCGTCTTCGGTCACCATTTCAAACGGGGCCCACGGGATATCCGATGCAACGATGTATTCTTCACTTGCTAGAGCGAGCCCCGCTCCCAAAAGCAGGACCATGCTTAACGCAACAACACCAATAACCAATTTCTTCATAAATCACACCTCCTATAAGTGATTCTCTACCGTAGCACAATGCGCGCCTTCAAGTCAAGTGCTATCGTTGACAATAGCGTACCTGACATGTGTCCCACTGCTACCAGACAAAGCCGTGAGTCTTCACGCTCCTGTTTCCCCGCGCTGGGAGTTCCTCTTGCATACTATCCAATTGAAGCTTTAAGGAGGTTGTCATGCCGCGGATCTATATCTACTTTGCAGTCTTGTTGTTGCTGGTAGTTTCGATAACAACAGGGGCCATGGCCGATGATCCCTGTTGCCCTCCCGGATCGGGACTGGGATTCTCAGGAACTGTCGGGCTCGATGTCACATTTACACCGATTCCTCCCCTGTCGTACAACATCGAGTCGGGGCTATCGTTGTCGCTCAGCGTGGCTGGCTTTACATTCGCGTCGAATACGGTCTTTGACCTGTCTGGATTTCAATCGCAGGGCTTCTCCGTTGACGTGAGTCTAGGGGCGGTTCAGATCGGTGATGACATTCTGTTTGACCCATACTTCAGTTGGAACGATCTCTCGGTTGTCGCGCAGATCGTGGGGATCGAGATCGGAACGGATCTTATCCTCGCCGATATCGGAAGCGTCCAGACGCCGGAGTATACTATGGCCACCGTTCTGAAGCTGTCGAGTGGTATCAACTGCGGGTTCTCCATCACTACGCTTACTGGCTTCGGTGCCGTTGACCTGGTGAATATGCTCGGTGGAATCGATGCGCCGTTCTCGCATGAGTTGCTGAGCCTCTTCTATCACACGCAATTCCTGTTTGTGAGCGGGGCTTCGACAAAGGTGACCGTGGTTTCGGGATTCTACTTTGAGGAAGAGCTGGTGCGCCTGGAGATGGACTACATGGGCCTGCTATCGAGCAGCACGACATGGTTTAACTGGACAGGGTTCTCCAAGGAGGTCGTGGAGATCGGCTATCGGTTTGAGGAGCCGTCTCTCTCCTTCCTCGCCGCGTTTACGGTAGATGACTCATTCTCCGTAAGTGCTCTCGACTTCATCCTCGATTTGCAGATTGATCCAGTGCGCTTCACCAGTCGCACAAGCTTTGCTGCCACCACTCCACCAGCCATTCTGCCGATTGCGTTCTCCGGACAGGGATTTGCTCTCTCATTTGCGGTGTGTGATCAGGTGACGATTACGTCGACAACGCTCTTTGACGCCACGTTCATGTTCGCCGAGCAGGACCTTGCGATCGAGGCGACCATCGATCCCGTCACGCTGACTAGCCTCACCACGTTCGATGCTACCGGGTTCTCCGGTCAGTGGATAAGGGCAGAGGTTAGCTTCTCCGGTGTGAGTTTATACACACGCGCGGCGTTCGACTTCAGTGGAATCAATTTCGTCTCCTTTGGATTCGAGCTGACGTTCTAGACAGGATGGTAAAAGAGACGCGTCCCCAACAGCCAGACATCGATGACCTCCTTGCCCTGTTGGTGGCGCATCCGAATGATGAGGATAAGATCCGCGAGAAGATTCTGCAGCAGACGGCGTTCCTCATCGATGAGACGATTGACGAGGATTTCTCTTGCAGTGGCTTCTCGCATGAGGAGCTCTTTCGTGCCGGTTACCTTGGTCTGCTGAACGCGACGTACAACATCGAGTTCTCGCGACAGAAGGAGTTCTGCGATTACGCAAGAAACCTGATTATGGGAGAGATCCGGCAGCATATCCGAAGCCGGATCAAGCGCGCCGAGTTCCCGCATTGGATGAAGGGCCTGAACCGACACATTGAGGAGACGCAGGTCCGCCTGCTACGTGAGCTTGATCGGCTCCCGACCCTTGCGGAGCTTTCGGATGCGGTCAACCTCACAGAGGAGGCGATCGGAGAGATCCTCAAGACACGCAAGACGCTAAACTATGTCTCCATAGACGAGGCGCAGAGGCAGAATGATCCGCTGCCGCTGATCGATGAGTCGAAGATCAGGAACAAGCGTCCGGAGGCCTTTCCCATTCAGTACAGAATCCGAATCGCAGCCGCGCTGGAGAAACTCGGAGACCTGCAGCAGTACGTGTTCAACAACCTATTCTCATCGGAGCACGATCAGCAAGGTCAGTGATCTTCTGTTGAGATCAACCGCTTCCGAACGCCTCTGGCCGATCGTGCGTGCCATCTCCCTTCATGTGCTTAGTTGGAGCGGTTGGGCGGCGTACCTCCCGATATTTGCCATCTTGGGTATCACCTCACTTGCCTTTGGTTGGCCGTCCCTTGACCCAGACAACGGACACCTGTTGATCACCCCGGAGGTGCGCGTTTGGCTGCTGCTGATCGCGCAGCTCAGTAGCTTAACGATGTTTGTTCTGGCCTGGCGGCTGATCGAACACAGAACGCTGCGTGACATGCTCCTGTCCCACTCTCGCGGCCTACGGCGTCCCCTCCTCCTTGGCCTTTCCATGGGGGCGGGCGGAATCGCTCTGGTCGTGCTGGTGATGATGGGGAGCGGTTGCCTGCATCTAACATGGGGAATACCTGCCATCTCGGGTCACATTTCGCTTGTCGGTGTGGGGTTCCTGATTGTCTCTTCTTTCCTTGGACCGCTTGCAGAGGAGATCGAATCGCGCGGATACTTGTTTCAGAACATTTCCCGAGGCTGGGGAACAGCAGTGGCAACGATCATTACGGCGCTCGTTTTTGCGGCTCGGCACTTGCAGAACCCGAACGTGAGCATGCTTGGCATCATCAATATTGCTCTTGTCTCGATCGGTCTTACGCTAGGGATGCTGCGCCTGCGGTCGCTGTGGTACACTATTGGATGGCACATCGCCTGGAATTTCTCGCTTCTTTTCGTCTTCGGACTGGCAAACTCTGGCTACTCCCCGGAATCGTTCGGTCTTGTTGGAGCAAGCCTCTTCTCCTCCGCACTCTCTGGCCAAACATGGCTGACCGGTGGGGGCTTCGGTCCCGAGGGGAGCGTTGTTGCCACTGTTGTGATTAGCCTTCAGATCGCCGTCTTGTGGCGAATTGGCCGCAGGCCTTCTTGACAGATGCTCTGCCCTGGCCTATAGTCGATTATTGCGAGGAAGGGTCCATAGCTCAGCGGCAGAGCAACCGGCTCATAACCGGTCGGTCCCAGGTTCGAATCCTGGTGGGCCCACAAGACTATGGAAAAGCTGTTCGTGTACACCGATGGACGTGCGCAGAGTGATCCGGGCGAAGCCGGGATCGGTATTGCGATTACAGACAAGGACGGGAACGTTATTGAGGAGATTGCGCGCCTCATCGGGCGTACTACGTCACGCATCGCACGCTATCGCTCCATGATCGAAGCCGGGCGCGCGGTACTCGCCTACTCACCGCAATCAGTGATCTTCTTCTCTGACGATCAGCACCTGGTGAATCACCTGAACGGGGTATTCACCAGCAGGGAGCCGCACCTCAAGCATCTGCTGGAGATTACGCGTGGGGTCATGGCCAACTTTCCTCAATGGCGCGTGAACTTCATCGATCACAACGTGAACCGGCAAGCATCACACCTTGTCGAACGGGCGTTTCACGATCATGCACGGGCGAAGATGGGTCGTGAGCACCTGGAGCTGCGTCTGTTAACACGCGTGGCCACACTCGACGATGCTCACCTCGAACAACTGATCAAAGTTGCCGAGAAGCTAGAAGAGAGAGACTGATAGTGCGGGTTGTCTTGCAGCGTGTGAGTCGGGGAGCGGTGAGCGTTGATGGAGAGACGGTTGCCTCGATTGGGTGTGGGGTTGTGCTTCTTGTTGGCTTTACACACGATGACAACGAGGATCTCTTTGCACACATGGCAGATAAGATCGTTAATCTACGAATCTTCGCGGATGAAGACGGGAAGATGAATAAATCGTTGCGAGATGCTGCGGGGGAGCTCATCGTTGTGCCGCAGTTTACTTTGTATGGGAGCGCAAAGAAGGGGCGTCGACCGAGCTTTGCCCGTGCAGCCCTTCCAAAAGATGCTGCGGAGATGTTTGCTTTGTTTGTGGGTGCGCTGCGAGGGACAGGGGTACCGGTACAGACCGGTGTATTTGGTGCGCACATGGAAGTTGACTTGATAAACGATGGCCCGGTGACGTTCATCCTCGACCTTGCATCGCCTGCCCAGAGCGGCTAAACTCTGTATGTTATCGAATTGGAAATCGACTTCTGCAAGGCGTTTCTCCCTACTTAAAGAAACTCTGCAGGGTTCGTTTTGAGCATTAAGGAGGAACAATGGCGGTCCCCAAGTATCGTACTTCGCGCTCAAAGGGGCGTATGCGGCGCACGCACTATGGCGGGAGTATGCTCGCTTCGATGGAATGTCCTCACTGTCACGAGCTGAAACTTCCGCATCGCGTATGCCCGCACTGCGGCTACTACAACGGAATGGAAATCGTAGCTGCGTCCAAAGAGAAAGAATAACGACAATGCGACTGAGGGCTGATCCTGATGCGTACGGATCAGCCTGAACGCTTTCTCTTCCTTTTCAGTTCCAATTTTCGCGTGTTTCTTCTTACTCTCTTCCCTAATCTTCAATTTCCTGTCCTACTCTATTCTTGATAGCAATATTGAGAGAAGGACGAGCTTCTTTGCGAAGAAGCGCGTCTCTTGTGTCGCTCGATGATGCGCAGGGCAAGGCTGCGAACAAACTGGCCGATGAACCCGGCGATTAATGCTGCCAGTACCCACTTAAGCACATTCCCCATAGTACTCTTCTCGCTTGCGCCACAACGTCAGGATGAATCGTGCCTGGCGGCAAGCATGGCTGCTTTATTGACTTTTCCTGCCTATCCGTAGAGAATGGTATCAGGAGAAGAGAGAATGTCCGATAAAGAACGCTCAAACGATGATATGCGCAACGACGGTCTTCGCGATCAATGGCGCGAGATCCTGGGAACGTTGCAGGACCGCATCTTGCGCGCATGTCTTCCCAAGGACGTGCAGGCGATTTCTCTTTCCGCCGATCGATTGACGATATCCGTGGACAGTGAGTTCAAGAAGGAGTATTGCCTGCGTAAGCAGGCGAAGCTCGAAACTGCTGTCGGGAGTGTCATTGGCCTGCGGGAGGTCGTGATCGGCGAGCCACCGCTTGTTGAACAGGCACGGGAGGACGAGCGGAAGCCAGGGACGAATGCACGCATTGTCGTCTTGGGAATAGGCGATGGAGGCGTAAACGCGGTTAGCCGGATGAAGAAGGAGAAGCTGCAGGGTGTCAGGCTGATCGCTGTAGACACGGACAAGCAGGTGTTGGGGATCGCCCACACTGATGAGACCCTTCAACTAGCGGCCGATGTTACCGGTGGGAGAGGAGCTGGAGGGGATGAGAACAAGGGACGAAAGGCGGCTCTTGACTCACGTTGGGAGTTAAGCTCTATCGTCAAAGGGATGGATCTCGTTTTCATTACCGCCGGTTTTGGCGGAGGGACGGGTACCGGTGCCGCACCCGTTATCGCGGAGATTGCTAAGGAAAGCGGAGCGCTGACCATCGGTGTTGTTACCAAACCGTTCACTTTTGAAGGAAGCGTACGCGCGGAGCGCGCGGAGCGCGGTCTCGCTGAACTACGCAAATCAGCCGATGTGCTGATTACCATTTCCAACGATCGTCTCCTGGAGACTGCTGCCAAGGGACTGGCGGTGACCAAGGCGTTTGAGATCGCGGATGGAATTCTCCATCAGGGTGTACGTGGGATATCGGATCTCGTTACGGTGCGTGGTCTGGTGAATCTCGATTTCGCCGATATCAACAATGTCCTCTCCGGAGCCGGAGAGGCGATGATGGGGATGGGGACGGCTAATGGTGAGCAGCGCTCTATCACTGCGGCCAAGTTGGCGACAACAAATCCTCTTCTGGAAGGAGGATCGATCCGTGGCGCTCGCAGGATGATTATGAACGTCACCGGCGGCAGTGACATGACATTGGGCGAGGTGACCGCTGCTGCGGACCTCATCCGGCGTACTGCGGCCACAGAGTGCGATCTTGTCTTCGGTGCCGTTGTGCAGGACGGATTCACAGATGGGATCAAGATAACTGTCATCGCCGCGGATTTTGGTGAAGCAAGTGACGAGAGTAGCGAGAGCAAGAAGAAAACGCTGCATCGGGAGCGGATTACAATTGGTAAGGATCTCGATGTCCCAACATTCCTGCGCCGAGAGCATCAGATGAAGGGCGGCCCTGCCGAGGGCCAAGACACTCAGCAAGGGTAACTGTGTTACGGACGATATGTCGATTCCAAATGAAAATACTGCACTCAAGTGGGAGAACGCCGAGCTACGTCGGCGACTGGAGGAGATAGAGAGAGATTCTAGCTCCCAGATCACGCAGTTCCACGACCTGGCTGTCGACTTCGGTGTCTGGGTATGGCGGATCGACATGCAGGGTAGGTATACCTTCTCCAGTGATCTCGTGGAAGAGATCCTTGGCTACACACCAGAGGAGATGATTGGCCGTCCATTCTACGCTTTTTTCCATTCCGAGGATCGAGAGAGATTGCAGAAGCTGGGCATGGAGGCGATAGGCTCCGGTCAGCCGTTTCTCAGTTTTCGCAACCGTAATGTGCGTAAGGATGGAGCTACCGTTATTCTGGAAACGACTGGATTTCCTATCGTCTCGGCAGGCGGCAAGATCACTGGCTACTATGGGGGTGACCGCGATGTCACCGTGCTTGTGCACGCCGAAAGCGCTCGACGGGAAAGCGAAACCATGTTCCAGCACATGTTTGAGGAGCTGGGAGACGCCGCCTATGTGGCTTTGTGGGATGATGACGGCAGCCGCAGAATTGTAGAGGCGAACAGAGAAGCGCTGCAACGTGTCGGCGGCAGAAGCGAAGATCTGATCGGGAAGGATCTCCTCAGAGACTTCTCGCTTGAACGCATTGAGCCCAATTTGGATACAATCGAGAATATCCTTAACCGTGGAGACACGGCGCGATACGTGATAAGCAGGATCTGTTCGGACGGCCATGAAAGATGGGAAGAGGTAGTAGAGGTACCGATAACCTACTGCAGCAGATTAGCCAGTCTGTCTATTAACCGTGATATCACTGAGCGGAAACGAATTGAGGACGAACTGCGCCTGGGGCGCGAGCAGTGGCGTGCACAGTACAAGGGGAGTCCACTTCCAACGATGACCTGGCGACACGTCGATGGCGACTTTGAACTTCTCGAATACAACGATGCTATCGAAGAGATGACAGACGGAAAGATATCTTCTTACCTGGGAAAGCTTGCAAGCGAGATGTACGCGGATCGTCCTGAGATCAGCAGAGGAATGATGGAGTGCTACATAACGCGTGGCACTCTCCAGGGGGAGATGGAGTATCGTTTTGTTACCACGGGGCAAGTGCGCACACTGTCAGTGACGACCGGTTTTGTCCCGCCCGACCTGGTTCTCGTGCACACGGTGGACATCTCCACTCGCAAGAGAATGGAGCGAGACCTGCAGACAGTAAACGAAGATTTGCAGCGGATACTCAATGTTATGGGAGAGGGCGTTGTCGTGTTGGATGCGGATGGCCGGATGACACGATTGAACAAGAAGGCCTGTGAGTTATTTGGTCGCCCAGAGGAAGAGATACTAGGACACGACTATTCCTTCTGGACGCCCCTCGATTCTCGCGATCTTCTCGCTTCCGAACAGCGTAAGCGCATGCGCGGCATGCGTAGCGCCTACGATGCTCGCTTGGTGAGAGATAATGGGACGCCGTTCTGGGCACATATCATCGCTGTCCCGGTGATCAATGATGCCGGGGAGTTCCAGGGCTCGGTTGGGTGCTTGCGTGACGTGACGCGGGAGAAGGAGGCACTTGCGGAGTTGCGGCGATTGCACGGCTTCAACCAGCAGCTCATCAAGACGGCGGGTGTGTGGATTAATGTGGCCAACAAGAATGGCGATATCATCCTGTGGAACGATGAAGCGGAGCAGATCAGTGGCTATTCGCGCGAAGAGGTAGTGGGAAACGATAGGATCTGGGAATGGCTGTACCCCGATGTTGAACATCGGGCAGAGATTCGGCAGAGACAGAATAAAATTCGGGTCGAAGAGCGTGGATCGCAGCGGTTCGAGACGGTGATTCGCTGCAAGAGCGGCGAAGAGAGGGCCATCCAGTGGTATGGTCGACCTCGCTACGATACTCATGGTGCCCTGGATGGTTGGGTAATTGCCGGGCATGATGTGACAGAGATCAACCACAACCTGCAACGCTTGCAGGATTATGCTGCGCAGGTTGAGCGGCTCAGTCACGAGAAGACGCGTTTCCTGTCTGTCGCATCGCACGAGCTACGCACCCCGTTGACGATTATCAGTGGATTCATCGACCTCCTGTCAGAGGAGAAACTGCGTGTCGACCAGAATGCGAAGATCGAGCGTATCCAAAAGCAGCTTGAGAGACTCACGCAGCTTCTTGATGATTTACTCAGTGTCTCTCGTATCGATACTGGGCAGAGCAATCTCTCACTATTGACAATTGACCTGAGCGAAATCACACGTAAAGCGGTAGATCTCTTGTCCCCACAGGCGTCTGCTAAGGGACTCAGGATTGAGCTTAGCGGTGAGCCCAACCCGGTGGCCGCCTATGCCGATGCTGGCAGTGTAATGCAAATTATCAGTAACATACTGATCAATGCCATCAGCTATACTCCCAGCGGAGGAGAGATCACGGTCTCCGTTTCCAGTTGCCAAGACAAGGGAAAGATTGTGATCTCGGACACGGGGATGGGCATTTGTGAGGAGGAGCAAGAATTAGTTCTTGGTGAGTTTCACCGTGCAGACAGAGCGCGCAAGATGAAGGCGAACGGAAGTGGCCTTGGCCTGTCTATCGTCAAGCGGCTGCTGGATGAGATGAACGGTGCAATCTGGGTGAGAAGCGCAGGTGAGAACAAGGGAAGCACGTTCTCGATCACACTGCCGGCCGGTGCACCCGAAGAAGACGAGAAGGAGAACAGCGATGCGGATACTGATCTGTGAAGACGAGCCGGACATCATCACGATCCTCTCTTCCTCTCTGATCGCTGAAGGATATGATGTGAGCAGTGCCTCGACTGGTGAGGAGCTCGTTCGAATGTTCCCTGGAGCGCTCCCCGATCTTGTTTTGCTCGACGTCAAGCTTCCTGGAATGAATGGATGGGAGGTTCTCGACTGGATCCGCATGTGTAGCAACTGCCCTGTGATCATTCTTACCGCGTACGGGCGGGTAGCCGACAAGGTACGCGGGCTCTCCCGAGGGGCGGATGACTATATAGCTAAGCCATTCAAGCTTGTCGAGGTAAGAGCGCGCATCGAAGCGGTATTGCGCCGCTCATCTCCCGCAGTGGAGCAACGGTTGTTGGAGATCGATGACACGCGCAAGGTAGCCATCTTGAGGGGGAAGGAAGTAGCCCTATCCCCCAAGGAATATGCGTTAGTTGGGCTCCTCTCCTCGGAACCCGGACGGGTATTCTCTCGCCAGGAGATCCTTTCTCGACTGTGGCCGGATAACCGTTACGCTACTTCCCAGGATGTGCAAAAGTACGTATATCTGTTGCGCAAGAGGCTAGAGGATGATCTCTCCCACCCCAAGTTCATCCTTACGGTGCGCGGTTTCGGCTATCGACTGGCGAATTAGGCTCTTCGCTGTCTGGAGTGCACAGCCAAAGAGAAAGCGTGATGCGACGCGACTCTCACCAAGGCACAAAGCTGTTTCACCACGAAGGACACGAAGGGGGTAAGAGCACTGCTCATAGCTCGGTTCCAACAATTCTGAGCCCAGTCTCCGGTGTACTTCAAGTGCACAGTCAATTACCCGATTCGGCAGCTCAGGGAATTCCATTCTTCGTGTCCTTCGTGCTCTTCGTGGTGAATGCTCTTTGGCATCCGTCTTGTGCGAACCGAAATTAGAAGGCATTACCCACTTGAAACGACAAGGCACCGCGCTAATTAGCGATCAGTCACTCTGCGACGGTGAGCGTATGGGTGACAGTATCGAGGGCTCCATCATCGTCGATTACGACCAGGCTCACAGTGTACGTGCCGGCGATAGCGTAGGCATGGACGGGATTATGTACGTCTCCGCCATCGCATCCATCGACACTTCCCGGACAGAATGTCCCATCCCCGAAGTCCCATGCAACGTGTACGATCTCTCCCGTTGGGCTCGGATCATATGAGCGGTCATTGAACGTTACAGGGTTTCCCGCGGATGCGCCCATCGGAATGTCGAATTCCGCTAATGGGGCTGCGTTTGTTACCGTGATCTGTCCTATGTACGGCGCCGATTGGGCTCCATCATTATCGGTGACAATGAGGCTGATCTCGTAGGTTCCATCATCGGGGAAACTATGGTGAGGGTTGCTGTCGTTTGAACTCGTTCCATCTCCGAAGCTCCACTCCCACAAGGAGATCGTTCCATCGGCATCGCTCGATGCGTCAATGAACAGGACCTCATCGGCGTCGGTCGGTACATCGGCTAATTTAGTAAAGCCTGCGTTTGGTTGTCGGTTGTGGACGATGATCGTCACCTGGTTTGATAGACCCGTGGCCCCTTCGTCGTCTGTTACCTGCAATCTGACCTTGTAGGTTCCATTGTCGGGATAGCTGCAGGTGATTGTGGGACAATCGGTCTCTTCTTCGTAGGTTCCGTTGCCATCAAGGTCCCACTGATAAGAGACGATCTTCCCTGTTCGTGCCGGATTCCTGTCGTCGTGCGACATCGATCCGTCGAAGGTCACCGTATCGTTCGTCTTCACATTGCTCTTCCCCTCGTTGCCGTTCGCGGCGAGGTGAGCAGTGGGTGGGATATTCGCGACCGTGATCTGCGAGGAGATTGCCGTCTGTGAGTTCTTATTGTCGGTTACGGTGAGGGTTACGGTGTGCGCTCCTGCCTCGCCGTATGCATGCTGCGAAGACTCTTCGCTTGCGGATGAGCCATCGCCGAAGTCCCACTTCCAGGATGCTATCGTCCCATCATCGTCGTGTGACTGATCGGTAAACTGGACGACCTCGGCTTGCTTTGGGTAGAAGTTTGAGACTTGGAACGCAGCCGCGGGGGGGTAGTTCAAGATGACGTGGTTGACGTATGGAAGCGAGACGACTCCGCAATTGTCCGTTACCTGAAGCGACATGGCGTGCTCACCACCCTCTTGGAAGGAGAAGCAAGCGGACGGAAGAGATGAGGTGTAGTCCGCGCTGCCATCCCCATCTACATCCCAATCGTAGCGTACGATTA
Organism: uncultured Thermotogae bacterium; assembly: GCA_964596555.1. Classification (GTDB taxonomy): domain Bacteria; phylum Bipolaricaulota; class Bipolaricaulia; order UBA7950; family UBA9294; genus M55B144. Next base: position 4,238 of record CAZQUT010000006.1, on the reverse strand, counting down.
TCCCATCGTGATCGAATGAATTTATCGCATCAAACGTGACCTCATTGCCAACGTTCGGGCACTCTGGAGAGGTGGTGAACCATGCGACCGGAGCGATTGACTCTATCTTCCATGGCTGCGTCTGATATGAGTGCTCACCGTCGTTGTCCGTGACATCGAGGCGCACGATGTAGGTGCCACAACCGATGTACGTGTGGGAAGGTGCCTGCTCTGTGCTCATCGTTCCATCGCCGAAATTCCATGCCCAGGCGACAATCTTTCCGTCGGGATCATACGACTCATCTATGAACTGAAGAGGATCGAGGCTCTGCAAGATGCGCTTGCTTGCCAACGAGCGCACGCTGAAGTCGACACGTGGAAGTGCATTTACTATCACGCGTATATTCTTCACCACGTGTGAGTCACCACCGTGGTTGTCGCGCAAGGTGAGAAGCACTGAGTAGCTTCTGGTCTGAACATAGGTGTGGCTGAACGTCTGGCCGCGCCCGACCGCCTCGTCTCCAAAGTCCCACGCGTAGGAGGCGATCTTGCTACTGGCGTCGAGAGAGGCATTGGCAGTAAATAGGACCGGCTCGTCTGGATGTGCGGGATCTGGGTTGAAGGAGAAGGTGGCTTGCAGGGATGTGTATGAGACGGAGTTCCTATCTCCGGGTGTGCCGAAGAATAGGCTGTTATCGCTCATGTTGTGCGCATTTGCCCAGTTGTCTAGGGTGTCTAATCCTTGTGAGTCGATGCGTTCCATCGCGTAGGGAACGTCGCCCGCTTTGCCTGCTGGCCACGGGCCCCCTTGACGATTGGCACTGTCAACCTCGCTGCCTGCGGAATTGATCAGGCGGAGGCTCTCTCCTCCATCGCGAAGAGCACCCGAATAGTAGATCCTCCCTGTAATGTCTCCTTCCTCCGCACCCAATCTGTAAAGAACGAGGTATCCCTGGGAAGCTATCGTTCCTGCTAGAGTGATGTTTGGAGCACCGTCCGATGATACCAGGCGCCATCCGGAGAGATCTACGATGTGATCGGTCGTGTTGTATAGTTCTATCCATTCTGCGGTTGGGTCGCTGGCGTTCCCCGCCCAGGCGACTTCATTTAGCACTACCTCTCGCGACATTCCACACAGCGATATGGCAAACGCCCCACCGATGAGCAAGAAAACCATCAGAGTTCTCTTCATCTGCTCCTCCTCACACTGTACTCTCTGCTGCTTGTGCCTAAGTGTATCAGCACTCACGTATCTTGACAGGAGCATCACTAGAATACTTGTTGCGCGTTTGGCAGGCAAGGCCATTCATCACCACGATAGAGAACCGTTACCAACAACACTTGTCCCGAGCGGGTTGCCCATTTGTTTCCTTGTTGAGATAATGAGGCAGTAGAACCTGTTTTTGTTAAGAAGGGGGAAGATGCCTGAATTGCCGGATCTTGAGACGTTGAAGGAGGCGCTAGAGGGACGCATCTTGGGCCGCGAAATCGTGAACGCACGTGCGCTGCGGCCTGGAATCCTGAAGACGATGGCTTCACCACTCGATGCTGTCAATGGCAGGGCATTTTCCGGCGTTGCTCGCCGTGGCAAGTATCTCATTCTCACTGTGGAACCGAAACTCCACGTTGTTGCCCACCTCATGCTTGGTGGCCGGTTTGTCCTGTGCAAGAGCAAGACGAAGATCACCAAAGCAACTGGGCTGCAGATTACATTTGTCGATGGGGAAGATCTTCGCTTGATCGAGAATGGAACGATCAAGCTCGTCAAGGTGTATATTGTGACCGATCCGGCGGAAGTCAGTGGGATCGCGAATGCTGGGGTGGAACCGCTCTCCCGTGCATTTACCGTGCAGGTGCTCGCGGAGATGGCGCGTGGGCGCAGGTGCCACGTAAAGAAGCTCCTCACCGATCAGCGAGCGATCGCTGGAATCGGGAGCGCGTACGCGGATGAGATTCTGTTTGCCGCTGGTATCTCTCCAGTGCGCTATGTGAGCATGCTGACGGATGAGGATCTTGAGTGGTTGCATGGGGCAATCGTGCGTGTCCTGAGTGAGGCGATGGGGGAGATTCGCAAACGCATTGGCAAGAGCCTGTTTACTGATGACATTCGTGATTTCCTAAAGGTATACAGACGCACCGGGGAACCATGTCTGGTCTGTGGGGCGAAGATCGCCGAGATCCGCTATGCGAACACACGCACCTATTACTGTCCAGTCTGTCAACAGAGCGGCAAGGAAGTCCCCGATCGGCGTGCCTGGCTCACACGCTGATGTCGCCTACAGGCTGGCGATTAAATGGTTCCGTGTCGTTCGAGTCGGTAATCGTGACTTCTAATTTGGGTTCGCGGAGGACAGATCCCGGTTGCAAAGTAAGGCCGGAGGTCAAAGAGCATTCAGCACGAAGGACACGAAGAATGGAATTCGATGAGCCGTCTAATCGGACAAGAGCGAAAACTGTGTGCAGGATTGTTGAAGATGACCTATGCGCAGTGCCTCTGACTCCTTCGTGCTCTTCGTGTCCTTTGTGGTGAAACAATCTGTGCCTGTGCGAGAGTCTTATCGCTTCAGGCTTTTCCCTTAGCTACCCACTCTAGATGACAAAGAGCCGATAAAATCGACGACAAGGTCGATCTCTTCTTCCGTGTTGAAGAAATGAACTGCCAGGCGCAGACCCCCTCCACGAGGGTGGGCGACAATCCGCGCGTTCTGCAGTTTCTGTTCCAGGCGATGCGTATCGTTGGGCTTCGACAGGTTATATGGAACGCTGACCGTGACTATCCCCGCGCGTTTCTCGGGTGCTGTAGGAGAGAGGATACCGATCCTGGCCGCTCTCAACCGTTCGATCAGATAGTCCACCAGTTCTGTGATCCTCTCCTCAATTGACTCGCTGCCAAGGTCAACTATGTACGAAAGCGAGGAAGCAAGGCCCTTGATTGCGATCGGTGACAAACCCTCAGGCTGAAACCGCTGTGCGTCTCCTTGCAGGGGTGCCTCAGCCATCGCGTACTCATTCCCGGACACGAGAGCATTCCACACCGCTTCGTGCGCATCAACCGTGATGTCCGCATAGTCGATCGTTGCGGGAGTAAGGCCCTCGGCTAGATCCTTGCGAATGTAGGCTAATCCTGATCCTACCGGACCGCACAACCACTTGTATCCCCCTGATGCCAGCACATCTATCTCCATCTCCTGCACATCAACGGGGAGTACCCCAAGCGACTGACTGGCATCGACGCAGATTAGTCCGCCAGCCTTGTGGACCGCCTTGGCGAGGGCAGGGATGTCGTTACGAAAGCCGGTGGCAAACTCGACATGGCTGACCGCAAGGACGCGTGTCTTGCGATCGATCGCCGCAATCATCTCGGAAAGTGGTAACAGCCCGTTGTGCGCGTGGACAACACGCACTTCCAGTCCGTGCTTGTGCGCTTGGTGAAGCCACGGAAAGACGTTTACCGGATACTCGAGGTCGTTGATAACGATGTTGTCGTGTCGCTTCCAGTGTATGGCTCCGGCGAGGAGATTGATCCCGGCGGAGGTGCTCGTCGTAGCGACAAGCTCCTCGGGGGAAGCGTTGATCAGTTGTGCGGCCAGAGATCGAACTTCAGCGACAGGGTCTGCCTCCCACGCCGCTGGGGCGAAGTCGACGCGTAGTTCTTTTGAGTAGCGTTGCATTGCCACCATCGCCACGCGTGGAAGCGGCCCCACACTGGCCGACCCGAAGAAGACCATCTTGTGGAGAGCGGGAAAATCATTGCGAACACGTTCAATGTTGTACATATGCTCCTCCGACAGTACTCTACTCCTATTGTGCCAATTACGCAATGGAGGCGATGTGAAAGCCGGACTGTATGCGGATATCTACGATGTCGTGCGTCAAATTCCTTCGGGTATGGTGGCAACCTACGGACAGATTGCCTGTATCGTTGACAGTCCCAACAGTGCCCGACAAGTGGGATGGGCCTTGGCTGCACTGAGAAATCACTTAGTCGATGAGCCTGTTCCGTGGCAGAGGGTCGTGAATGCCAAGGGAGAGGCGCGTATGGGGAAGGAGCAGATAGCTCTGCTTCAAGAAGAGGGGATCAAGTTTGGTGAGGACGGACGAATCGACCTCGATCTCTTTGGCTGGGAGGGACTGATCTGATGGTTCCCTGTTATTGCGAGTGGATAGTGCCTTCTAGGTTCGGTTTATTGGAGGCCAAATTGTGAAGAGCACTCACCACGAAGAGCACGAAGGACACGAAGAATGGAATTCCATGAGCT
>CAZQUT010000005.1:0-19086 GCA_964596555.1 uncultured Thermotogae bacterium | reverse complement strand
ACAACACCTGCCCATCCGCCTCCACTGTGCGCTTGGTCACCCGGTACACAATCCGTAGCGGTTCAGCAATCCCCCCTCCTTCTTCGTGTCAGAGTTGTCAAACGGACTGACATCGATATCGATCGGGACCAGTTCTCCTTCACTGGGCGTAAGCACTGCAGCAAACCGCCTCACCATCTTGGGTGACTCTTCCAACAGGATGTCATCGAACGCTCCGTTGATGCTGTCCAATCGTTGCCTCAACGTTGGACTGGCCGGTACTACGTCAAGCCCCAATGCCGTAGAAAACAACGGATCATCACGGAACGGCTCGATGGCATCAAAGTCTGGCTTACCCACACAGATTACACCGATCATCGCTTTAGCCACATCCCCGTGACCGATCTCGGGAAAGGGATGATCTTTAAGTTCCACCTTGTCCAAACGCTTAGAAAGTCCAATCGTGTCCAGTATCTCTCCTACTAGAGCAAGCCCCCCCATGGAAACATGGTTTCACAGGGCAGGCCTGAATGACTGGAGAGTAGTTCCTCCCCCTGTACGATCTCAAAGGGCATCCGCCATGCACCTCCCGAGTGAACAAGTTACTTGACTGTCCACGCCACGAAGTCTAATACCCTGACTGCATTAAAGGCAATCCCTGCCCCCAGTTAGTCCACGGATTCAGGTATCAATTGACAGAAATTCGTCGTGGCATCCGGGTTACATGTTTGCAAGGTGAGAGTGAATCGGCCAGGAGAAGCAACGGATAGGAACCTGATGTCCTTCTACAGCTAAACAGCTGAAGTACCCTTCATCGACGTCCAGATCACACAAATCCCACCGACCAGCGAGAGAAGAGTCCCAATCTACGCGAAGAACTGCTGCGGGCTCACGAGGAGATACTGATACGGCGCATTGTGCCAGATGCCTGGCAATGCCGAGTCCGACACCCTTGAGAAAGGCCTCCTTCCTCGTCCATGTAGCATAGAAAGCGGAAAGTAGGAGATCCGAGGGAAGTGCTTCGGAGGCCGCGTATTCGTCAGTGCTGAAGAAGCGTCTGGCGATGTCCAAGACGGGCGGATCAGTAGATACGCGTTCTACGTCAATTCCAGCTCTTCGCTTGCTTGCGATAGCAAGCAGGGCCAGGTTCGCTGAGTGGGTGAGGTTGAACTCAAGATCGGACTTGGCGATGTAGGGTTTTCCGAACTGGGACAGCTCGAAAACGATATCTGTCGCATCTATTCCCAAGTAGAACGAGAGCGTTGAACGGAGGAAGATCCTAGAGATCGTGTATCTGTCTCTGACCGATGGAATCCGCATCAATCTGGCTCGCGCCAGCTCGTCCTTGGGAACAAACGATGCAATGTCTTGGAATTCCAGTGGCACAGTACTCAGATGCGCTTGCCAGACATGTACGCCATCAAGATCAGTCCGGTTGCTCACGTTCACTTCGCGCCTTGAGCGAGCTCACTTGCACCGAACTCTGATCTCAGCTCTTCGACTAATTGACGAAGACCCGGCTCCTGGAAGATGCCGGCATGTGTTCCTTCGATGGAAAGTCTTCGGACGTCTCCTCTTGCAGCATTCAACCAGGGATTCGTTTGATGCATGGACTCCTTGTACGCCGATGGGGGAGCTGCGCGTTCACTTGAGTAAATGAACAGAACACGACCTGAGTAGGGAGAAACCTCATACTGCGCGCGCGCCCTCGATCGGGCATCATCGTATCGCTTCAGCTTCAGATATTGGCCGCGCTTCCAGAGGCTGGCCAGAATTCTAGCCAGAGACCCCAAGCGGTTCCGAATTGCCTCCATGACACGGCGACGCTTGATGTCGTACCAAAGACGGTACATCCAGAAGCTAACGAGCTTCCTCCTTCTTCGCTCGGTAAGAGAGTCGGGATCAAACATAACAAGCAAGTCGACGACTTTGCCTTTTCTTGTTAGCTGCTGGGCCACCTCGAACGCGACGATTCCTCCGAAACAATGTCCACCGATCAAGTAGGGACCCTTGGGATCGATCCTTTCGATGGCGCGAACACAGTAGGACGCCGTCGCCTCAATCGTATCGAGTGGGATCTCCTCTTGCCCCAGTCCTGGGATGCGCATCCCATAGAATGGCTGCTCGGCTCCTAGAGCCTTTGCCAGGGCAAACATATACTCCACATCCGCCATGCAGAAGAACGGACGTCGTTTGCCTTGAGTCTGCACGTGGAGAACGTACGGCTTCTCTTCGGTGTGGCAGCGAGCCCGGATCAGAGAAGCGAGTGCGCCGATCGTGGGATTCTCGAAGAATTGTGCTACCGAGAGCCTGACTTCAATCAGGTTCTCGATTTGGTTAATGAGACGAACGGCGAGGAGCGAATGTCCACCGAGTTCGAAGAAGTTGTCTGTGATGCCTACGCGGTCGAGCTTCAGAACCTCTTCCCAGATCCGTGCCAGTTTCTTCTCGGTCACAGTTGTGGGGGAAACGAAGCGTTCAGCTGATGGTCCGCGGCTCCACTCGGGTTGTGGAAGAGCTTGTGCAGCGATCTTGCCGGATGGAAGCAGAGGGAAGTGGTCCAAGAACATGAATGCTGAAGGGATCATGTATTCTGGCAGGTTCTGCAGCAGGTGTTGACGAAGCGCAGGCGCGTCGTATCGCTGCTCACCCGTGCAGACGACATAGGCAACCAGCCGTACGTCATCCTCCGCGAGGGTGCTGGTGCTCGCGTGACATGACTTAACTAGCGGATGTTTCTCGATTGCAAGCTCGATCTCTCGTAGCTCTATTCTGAACCCACGGATCTTTACCTGCGTGTCTGCACGGCCGAGAAACTCGATCGTCCCATCCTCACGGTATCTACCTATGTCCCCGGTTCGGTAGAGTCGATCCGCTGCGCTGGGACCGAATGTGTTGGGGATGAACCGCTCCTCTGTGAGGTCGGGTTGGTTCAGGTATCCGCGAGAGACACCGATACCGCCGATGAGGATCTCACCGGTCACGACGATTGGCACCGGTTCAAGCATATCGTTCACGATGTAGATCTGATAGTCGGGAAATGGTTTGCCAATGGGAACGTCTCGATCTGGATCTGTCGCGGATTCAAACTCATAGGCTGTCGCTGCGCAAGTCGTCTCCGTTGGGCCGTAGACGTTGATAATTCTCAGAGGGGATGATATGTCTCGAAAACGCTGAAGCAGCCCCTGCTTCATTGACGTCAGTCCCGTGATTAGACAGGCTAATTTGCCACACCCGCCGTGCTTCTCGAAGGTCTCAGCAATGGAAGGGAGAAGGTCAGGAACAGTGTTCACGGCGGTGATGCCGTGGTCTAGGATGTAGTTTGCGAGGGTGCGACCATCAAGTGTTGTCTCGTAGGGTACGATGTGGAGTGTCCCCCCGTAGCAGAGGGGGGAGAAGATCTCCTCTACTGAGACGTCGAATACGTAGGTAATGACGTTCGTGCTAATGCGTTTTGGGCCGACATCTGTAACCTGCTGGAAGGCATTGAGGAAGCCGACAACGTTGCGATGGGAGACCATCACGCCCTTCGGTCGGCCGGTCGATCCTGAGGTGTATATCACATACGCTAGGTCTTCCGGACTGGTTTCAGTGCTAGGAACCGGCTCAAGCTGAGCGATGGTGGGCCAATCGTCATCAAGTCGGACCACCTTGATCCCGTCGGAGGGGAGGTTCGCTTCGAGGTCACTCTGAGTCAGCAGGACACTGACGGCTGCGTCCTCCATCATGTACCGAAGTCGTTCCGACGGGAACCTGTGGTCAAGGGGAAGATACGCTGCACCAGCTTTCAGGATTCCTAGCAGGCCAACGATTAGGTCGGTTGACCGATGCATCGAAATACCGACAAGGTCGTCGGCTTGTACGCCCAGCCCTCGCAAGTAGTAGGCGACATGGTTTGCACACTCGTTGAGTTCAGCGTACGTGAGTCTGTCATCGCCGCAGACCACCGCCGTGGCTTGTGGCGTCGCAGCTGTCGCACGTTCGAACAAGCCATGAAGTGTTCTCTCTTCAGGTTCTGGTGCTGTGGCCGCGTTCCAGTCGACAACAATTCTTTTGCGCTCACGCGCGCTGAGCATCGGCAGCTTCCCAATGGCCAGCTCAGGTTCTCGCACACCGGCATCGAGCAAGCGGACAAAATGAGCCGCCAGATCACGCATCCTGTCCTCGTTGAAGAGTCGGAGTGAGTAGACGAGCGTTCCTGCAAGGCCCTCCGACGTCTCCCAGATGCTGAAGGATAAGTCGAACCTTGATGTGTCAGTACCAACCTTGATTGCTATGGACTCCATCCCGGCAAGTTGCAGTGGCTCAGTAGGAACATTCCAGTAGGCCAGCATGACTTGAACGACTGGGGAGCGATCCTCGTTTCGCTCTGCAGCGAGATCGGCGACGATCTTCTCGAACGGCGTCTCTTGGTGATCGTACGCTTCGATACAGACGCTCTTGACGCGTTGCAGCGCTTCAGCGAATGAAGGCTGACCGGAGAGATCGCCACGGAGAACGAGGGTGTTCACGAACAGCCCGACGAGACTCTCAGTCTCAAGACGGGTTCTTCCCGCGATGGGGATTCCGATCGCGATGTCCGTTTCTCCTGTGTACCGGTACAGCGTGATCATGACTGCTGAAGCCAGAACCATGAACGGCGTGATGTTGAGCTTGCTGGCGGTTTCGCGGATTCGAGCTGCAGTATCGTCTGGGATCATGATGGGCACCCGCCCGCCTGAAAAGGCGTTGTCAGTTGGCTGCGAGGAGCTTGTTGGGAGATCTAGTGTGGGAGAAAGCCCTTCAAGTTTCGTTCGCCAATACTCAAGCTCATGATCCAATTCTTTGTTGCGAGCATCGTCACGCTGCCACGTGGCGTAGTCTGCATACTGAATCGGGAGATCCGGAAGAGCGGGCTCTCTCCCATGCAATATGCCCTCATACAGAATCCCTAGCTCTTGATTAAGAATCTTGCAAGACCAGCCGTCCACCGATATGTGATGAGCAACGAGCAAGAGAACGTGCTCAAGGTCTGCCAACTGAACGAACGTCGCTCGCAACATACAGTCCGAAGTTAGGTCGAAGGGGCGCCGAGCTGCTTCACTCAGCAGTTGCTGCAGTTTCGCTTCCGTATTGCTGGCCCCCCGAAGGTCGATCATGTTGAAGGGAATCGAGGTCGATTCGCTCACCACTTGATAGGGCACTCCCGCTGTGGTGTGGTAAGTGGTCCTCAAGATGGAGTATCGCTCGGCCAGAGCATCCAGAGACCTACGCAGCGCGGCTATGTCGAGCGGACCGGTCAGGCGAACTGCCCACGGTACGTTGTACAGAGCGGTCCCCGGGGTGAGCTGCTCCATGAACCACATGCGCTGTTGTGCAAAGGAGAGGGGAAGGGGAGATTGATCATGGGACAGGCGTGGAATTGACTCGATGGGAGTTTGCAATCTCTTCTCCAAGAGACGGCTTCCAAGAGCAGCGCGCTCCGCCGCCGTCAGTTCTGCGGCCCTTTCTCGTTGGCTTGACTCACTCATTATCCGCCTCCGGTGCTCGCACCGGATCATCGCTGCCCTGCATCTCGCTGGTTCCTGGCGCCTCCTTATCTTCCGCAATAATCCTGTCTATGACATATTCACTCAATGCTTTAATCGTTGGGCGGGCAAACAGAATCCGGATTGGTATGCGCACGTTCAGTACCGCCTCGATTTGGTTGATGAGACGAACGGCGAGGAGCGAATGTCCACCGAGTTCGAAGAAGTTGTCTGTGATGCCTACGCGGTCGAGCTTCAGAACCTCTTCCCAGATCCGTGCTAGTTTCTTTTCGATCTCACTTGTAGGAGGAACGAACTGCATAGCTGATGCTCCGCGGCTCCACTCGGGCAGAGGAAGAGTTCGCCGATCGATCTTACCGGAGGGGAGCAGAGGGAGCGCATCCAAGAAGACAAATGCCGCTGGGACCATGTATCCTGGAAGACGCTGCTGCAAGTATTGGCGCAGTGTGGTCTCAATGTTCTGTTTGTCTCCCGTGCAGACGACGTAGGCAACCAGCCGTACGTCATCCTCCGCAAGGGTGCTGGCACTTGCGTGACATGAATTAACCAGCGGATGGCTCTCGATTGTCAACTCGATCTCCCGCAGCTCGATCCGATGGCCGCGGATCTTGATCTGACGATCGCCCCTGCCAAGGAATTCGATGGTTCCGTCGTCCAAGTACCGCCCTAGATCGCCCGTCCTAAACACTCGGTCTTCTGGTTCCCTTACGAAGGGGTTCGGGATGAACCGCTCCTCTGTGAGATCGGGTTGGTTCAGGTATCCCCGAGAGACACCGATACCACCAATTAGGATCTCACCGGTTACGCCGATTGACACCGGTTCAAGCAGATCGTTCACTATGTAGATTTGATAGTCGGGAAACGGTCTGCCAATGGGTACGTCTCGCTCCGGGTCTGTCGTGGAGTCAAACTCGTAGGCGGTAGCTCCGTAGGTAACTTCCGTTGGGCCGTAGGCATTGAGAATCCTCAATGCGGGCGAGATATCGCGGAACCGCTGCAGAATGCTCTGCTTCTTTGGGGTCAGCCCTGTGATCAGACAGGACAAATCTCCACACCCGCCGTGCTTTTCGAAGGTCTCGGCGATGGGTGGCAGGAGGTCGGGAACGATATATGCCGTGTTGATGCCGTGGCCGAGGAGATAGTGTGCCAGGCCGCGACCATCGAGTGTGGTCTCGTAAGGCACGACATGCAGCGTTCCACCGAAACAGATGGTGGAGAAAATCTCGTCGATCGACGTATCGAACGAGTATGCAATCACGTTTGTACTTACTCGGCGCACCTTGAGGCCAACGACCTCTCGATACGAGTAGAGGAAGCCGACAACGTTGCGATGGGAGACCATCACGCCCTTCGGTTGGCCGGTTGATCCCGATGTGTACATCACGTACGCGAGGTCTTCCGGACTGGTCTCGGTGCTGGGTACTGGCTCAAGTCGAGCAATCGTAGGCCAATCATCATCAAGTCGAAGCACCTTCACTCCGTCGGTGGGGAGGTTCGCTTCGAGGTCACTCTGTGTCAGAAGCACACGGACGGCTGCATCCTCCATCATGTACCGAAGTCGTTCCGGTGGTAATCGGTAGTCGAGTGGAAGATACGCACCGCCAGCTTTCAGGATTCCTAGCAAGCCAACTACTAGATCGGTTGACCGGTGCATCGAAATACCGACAAGCTCGTTGGCTTGTACGCCCAGCCCGTGCAAGTAATAGGCGACATGGTTCGCACGCTCGTTGAGGTCAGCGTACGTGAGCCTGTCATCTCCGCAGACCACTGCAGTGGCTTGTGGCGTCGCCGCTGCCGCGCGTTCGAACAAGCCATGAAGTGTTCTCTCTTCAGGTTCTGGTGCTGTGGCCGCGTTCCAGTCGACAACAATTCTTTTGCGCTCACGCGCGCTGAGCATCGGCAGCTTCCCAATGGCCAGCTCAGGTTCTCGCACACCGGCATCGAGCAAGCGGACAAGATGGGATGCCAGAGCATTCATCCTGTCCTCGTTGAATAGCCGGAGTGAATAGACGAGCGTTCCTGACATGCCCTCCGACGTCTCCCAGAGGCTGAAGGATAAATCGAACTTCGATGTGTCAGTACCAACCTTGATTGCTATGGACTCCATCCCGGCAAGTTGCAGTGGCTCAGTAGGAACATTCCAGTAGGCCAGCATGACTTGAACGACTGGGGAGCGATCCTCGTTTCGCTCTGCAGCGAGATCGGCGACGATCTTCTCGAACGGCGTCTCTTGGTGATCGTACGCTTCGATACAGACGCTCTTGACGCGTTGCAGCGCTTCAGCGAATGAAGGCTGACCGGAGAGATCGCCACGGAGAACGAGGGTGTTCACGAACAGCCCGACGAGACTCTCAGTCTCAAGACGGGTTCTTCCCGCGATGGGGATTCCAATCGCGATGTCGGTTTCTCCTGTGTACCGGTACAGCGTGATCATGACTGCCGAAGCCAGAACCATGAATGGCGTGATGTTCAGCTTGCTGGCGATTTCGCGGATTTGGGCTGCAGTATCGTTCGAGATCATGATGGGCACCTTTCCTCCGCTAAAGGTCTCGTCAGTTGGTTGAGAGGAGCTTGTTGGGAGATCTAGCGTGGGGAAAAGCCCTTCAAGTTTCGTTCGCCAATACTCAAGCTCATGATCCAATTCTTTGTTGCGAGCATCGTCACGCTGCCACGTGGCGTAGTCTGCATACTGAATCGGGAGATCCGGAAGAGCGGGCTCTCTCCCATGCAATATGCCCTCATACAGAATCCCTAGCTCTTGATTAAGAATCTTGCAAGACCAGCCGTCCACTGCTATGTGGTGCGCGACGAGCAAGAGAACGTGCTCAAGGTCAGTTAGCTTAGCGACCGTTGTTCGTAACATGTAATCTGAACTCAGGTCGAAGGGATGCGTAGCCTCTTCCTGCAGGAGTCGGCGCAGCTCTTCTTCTCCGTTCGCGATGCTTGATCCCCGAAGGTCGATCACGCGGAAGGGCATAGAGGTCGATTCGCTCACCACTTGGTAGGGCACTCCGTCAATGGCTTGGTACTTGGTCCTCAAGATGGAGTGCCTTTCGACCAGGCATTCCAGAGACCTACGTAGCGCGCTCACGTCAAGCGAGCCGGTCAGTTGCACGGCCCACGGTACGTTGTACGACGCGGTCCCGGGAGTGAGCTGCTCCATGAACCACATGCGCTGTTGCGCAAAGGAGAGAGACAGAGAGGATTGATCACGGGACAGACGTGGAATTGTCTCGGTCGGAACATGCAATCTCTTCTCCAAGAGATGGCTCTCCAATGCAGCGCGTTCTTTCGGCGTCAAACGGGCGATTCGAGTTCCTTTGCTGGATTCAATCACTATTTGTCTCCTCATCCGTCTCAATCATCCTCTCTACCACGTATTCAGTCAACATCTTGATCGTTGGGCGGTCAAACAGAACCTGGATCGGTATGCGCACGTTCAGCGCCGCCTCGATTTGACTGATGAGGCGGATGGCTAGTAGCGAATGCCCACCGAGTTTGAAGAAACTATCTTGGAGACCGACGCTCTTTGTCCTTAGGAGCTTGATCCATATCTCTCGCATCCGTGTCTCAATGGGCGTGCACGGCTCCGCCGAGCGAGATTCATCCGCTTGGGCGTCGCTTGGAGGCTCGGGAAGGGCTTGAAAGTCGGTTTTCCCGGTTGGAGTCAACGGGAATTCCTGCAAGGGCACGTAGAACTCTGGAACCATGTACTTGGGTAGTTGCTTGCTCACGTAGGCTTTCAGAGAGGCGAGTGCGATTGGAGTCTCATGTGTGGGAATGACATAGGCTGCGAGAGCTGAACTACCGGGCTGGGACTCGTGCAATACAACTCGCACATCGCGTACATCAGGATGCTGCTTCAGGACGTGCTCGATCTCACCTGGCTCGATACGGAAACCGCGTATCTTTAGCTGCCGATCAAGCCGAGCAAGGTACTCGATGTCGCCGCTTGGGAGAAGACGTACACGGTCCCCGGTTCGATACAGACGATCTTCGGGGCAATTGCTGAATGAGTTGGGGATGAAGCGTTCAGCGGTCAGAACAGGATCACCTAAGTACCCTCTTGCCAAGCCGTCACCGCCGATGTACAACTCACCCGGGACGCCGGTTGGTGTAGGCCTTGCCTGAGAGTCCAGAACATAGACCTTCGTGTTGGCGATCGGCCGACCAATCGGAACAGAATTGCTTTGGGAGTCAAAATCGGTGGGTATTCGATAGCAGCAAGTGAATGTTGTTCCCTCAGTCGGTCCGTATCCATTGGTGATCGATGTCTCTTTGAGAATTCGCAGCGCCTTAACTACGTGAGGAACGGACAGTGCCTCTCCTCCAATGATCAGTTGCCGCACTGGGGAGAGAGCTGTCGAATCTTCGTCGACGATCGCGTCGAACCACCTTGCGGTTAGCCAGAGTGTATCGATCCGAAAGTCATGCAGCAGACGGCGCAGCTTGGAGACGCTTGGGGTTCGATCTGGGCTCAAGACACACTGCCCACCATTGAGAAGCGCCCCCCAAATCTCAAATGTCGACGCATCAAATGCGGGCGATGAAAGCTGCAGGATGCAAGGACGATCTGCAAGATTCACGTATTTGACTCCCTTGACCAGCCGCAGGACGCCACGATGAGTCACCTCGACTCCCTTGGGGCGGCCGGTGGATCCTGACGTAAACATAACGTAGGCCAGTCTGTCCGCGGCGACATCCACGCAGAGTGGAGCGGCGACAGGCTCCTGCGCGATGCTTGCCTGGAGCTTATCGATGAGGAGGACAGGGACGCTTACGAAAGGCAATGAGTTAGACACTCTGGAATGTGTAAGTATGCATTTCAGTTGGCTTTCTTCGATCATATGATGCAGACGGTCTATGGGTTGACGCGGGTCCAGCGGGACATAGGCAGCCCCTGCCTTCAGGATCGCCAAGAACGAGACGATCATTTCGGGGGATTGCTCCATTTGGACGCCCACCAGCGCCCCAGCGTGTACCCCTTCTTGGTGCAGGTGGTGGGCCAGCTGATTCGACCTGTGATCAAGCTCCAGATATGTCACTTGCCGATTTCCGAACGTGACGGCGATGGTGTCGGGCGACTGCGCCACCTGGTCTTCAAATTCCTGCTGAATTGTGCTTTCACGAGGATACGAACGATCGGTTTGGTTGATTGTCCTGACTGGTTCCGTCGACTCATGATGGATGGCTAACGGGATTGAATCTATGTCAGCCTCTGGATATTCCACAACCGCTTCGCACAGGCGGCAGAAGTACTGCAGCATGTGCTGTGCTGTCGAGTGATCGAAGAGAGCGGTCTTGTACTGCATCGATACCGCAAGACCTCTTGTCGATTCATGAGCTGAAATGCTGAGGTCGAACTTCGACACTTCCATGGGGATCGGAACGCGCTCGGAGATCAGCCCTGCGAACTGGGGAGAACGAGGAGCGCCGTGCTGCAAAGCGAGGGTCACCTGAAAGAAGGGGTTCTGATTCCGAACCCGCGATGGCTGGAGCTCAGAAACGATGTGTTCGAACGGCAATTCCTGATGTTCATACGCCCCAAGGCAGGTGGTACGAACACTCCGCAGGAAATCGCGGAAGGTTGGCTTGCCAGACAGGTCCTGGCGGAGGATCAGCATATTCACAAAGAAGCCAATGAGGTTCTCCTGATCTACGCGTGTCCTGCCGGCAATAGGAGCGCCTACGCAGATGTCATCCTGCTCGGAATATCGACGAAGGAAGACCATCAGGACTGCGAGAAGGACCATGAACAAAGTTGAGTTCTCTTCGCTTCCTAGCCGCTTTAGCTGGTCTGCCAGAGATGTCTGTAGGTCTATGGAGACTGAGTCGCCATGGTAGTCCGGTCCCGCGCTTCTCGTACGATCGGTTGGCAGACTGAGGCGAGCGACCCCTTCGAGCTGTCGCCTCCAATAAGTCAGATCTCGTTCAAGGATGCTGCCCTGAAGGTGTTCTCGTTGCCACAACGCATAATCTGCGTACT
Organism: uncultured Thermotogae bacterium; assembly: GCA_964596555.1. Classification (GTDB taxonomy): domain Bacteria; phylum Bipolaricaulota; class Bipolaricaulia; order UBA7950; family UBA9294; genus M55B144. The sequence continues at coordinate 7,593 of CAZQUT010000005.1, read as the reverse complement.
GAACTAGCAACTCCGGAAGATTGGGCTTCTCATGCTGGACCTCTGCGTTGTACAGCACAGAGAGTTCGTGCAGAAGAATGTCTGTTGACCAGCTGTCCGTGGCAATGTGATGCATCACCAGAACAAGAATGTGATCGCCTGCGGCGAGGCGAAATAGTCGCGTGCGAAGCACAAGATCGCGGGAGAGATCAAACGAGCGATAGGCCTCCTCCTTCACCAACCTCCGAACCTCACTGTCGCGGTGTTCTTTGGGGAGAGCCGGCAGATCAAATTTGGCCCAATCGACGGGACAGGGTGGATGAATCACTTGCATTGGGACGCCATTCGAGGCCTCGCAGGAGGTCCGAATCACTTGGTGCCGTGTGACGATGGTGTCGAGAGCATCGTGCAGAACCTCCTCCACCAGCGGACCTGTCAGACGAAATGCCAGCGAGACATTATAGAGGGATGTTCCGGATTCCAGCTGATCCAAGAACCACAATCTCTCTTGGGCAAAAGACATCGGAACTTGCCTGATCTGCGGTACAGAAGTTTCTTCCTGCGAATGAGGCTCTTTGGTGGACCTGTCTGACATGGTTTCTGTAGATTCCTCCCTGGCTGATGCCCGTGCGCACTCCGAGTCATTATACACTTACGTCTTCGGTTGAGTCGTTGTCGATGAACGACGCAATCTCAGTGATCGTCGGTTGATCGAAGAGGATCCGAATCGGGACAAGGACGCCCAATGTCTCCTCGATTCGATTGATGAGGCGAACGGCGAGGAGGGAGTGTCCGCCGAGTTCGAAGAAGTTGTCGGTGATGCCTACGCGGTCAAGCTTCAAGACCTCTTCGCAGATCCGTGCTAGTTTCTTCTCGGTCTCACTTGTGGGAGGAACGAATTGCTCAAATGATGATCCGCGGTTCCACTCAGGCAGAGGAAGAGCTCGCCGATCGATCTTACCGGAGGGGAGCAGAGGAAGTGCTTCCAAGAAGACAAATGCTGCTGGGAGCATGTATCCTGGAAGACGTTGCTGCAAGTATTGGCGCAGTGTGGTCTCAATGTTCTGTTTGTCTCCCGTGCAGACGACGTAGGCAACCAGCCGTACGTCATCCTCCGCAAGGGTGCTGGCACTTGCGTGACATGAATTAACCAGCGGATGGCTCTCGATTGTCAACTCGATCTCCCGCAGCTCGATCCGATGGCCGCGGATCTTGATCTGACGATCGGCTCTGCCAAGGAAGTCGATATTGCCATCTGGAAGATATCGAGCTAAGTCGCCTGTCTTGTACAATCGGGCATTCGGCTCATCAGTGAACGGATTGGGGATGAACTTCTCTTTGGTCAATGAGGGGCGATTGAGATATCCACGCGCCAATCCGATGCCGCCGATGCAAAGCTCGCCAGGAATGCCTATGGGAACCGGCTGGAGATGTCGGTCCAGGATGTAGATCTCCGTTTCTTCTATCGGTCTGCCTATTGGTATTCGTTTCCAATGACTGATCTTTTCGAGATCCAATGGTACGTGACATGTCGTCGCGATGATCGTCGTCTCAGTGGGGCCATAGACGTTGTAGAATTGTAGATCCGAACGCACACGAGGAATCCATTCCAGAAGTCGTTGGCGCGAGGGAGGTTCCGCGCCGGTGACTACCAACCTAAGGGTGTCCGGGAGCCTACGGCTGGCGGTGACGAGCGCATCGACTAGCTTGTGCCAATAGGATGACGGCATATTGACCTTGGTCACTCCAAAATCGGCACAGATCGACAAGAATTCATCGATCGGAAGCGGTCTATCCCCAGGTGGAAGGACGATAGCTGCGCCAACTGCGAGTGGAAGGAAGATCTCCTCATAAGCGGCATCGAACGTTGGCGATAGGAGGTGGAGCTGCCGATCCTCGGCGTGGAAATCGTACAGACGAGCAAGCGCTTGGATACGACTAACGAGCGACCTGTGTTCCACCATGACCCCATTTGGTGTCCCCGTCGATCCTGAAGTATAGATTACATAAGCCAGGTTCGATGGCTCCACAGGAGCTGTTAGCTGCAAGTTTTCTTGCCTCTGGATTCTCGGTTGCTCCAGGTCAACTGTCAGTGTGTTCGCGTGAATGGATGGCGCATCAAACCCATCTTGAGTGAGTAACAGTTGTATGTCCGCATCCTCCAGGATCCGCTCTAGCCGCTGGCGTGGGTGATGCGGATTCAATGGGAGATATGCGCCTCCTACTTTCAGGACTGCAAGGATCCCCACCAACATCTCCGGTGACCGTGTCATACAGACACCGACCAGCACCTCTGGCCCTACCCCCCTCGAGCGGAGATCATTTGCCAGTCGATTGGCTTGACGATCAAGCTCGCGATAGCTCAGCACCCCTTCTTCATGTATAACGGCCGGAGAGTCGGGCCTCCTTGCCGCCTGTTCCTCAAACAGTCTATGAATCGTTGTGTGAACTCTGGGAGTTTCTCGCGCTGTTCCATGTTTGCCAATGAGGAAATACCTCTCCTCGTCCGTCATGATTTGTATCCAGGGCAATTGCTTGTCCGGTTCGAGTGAGATCTCCTCGAGCAGCCTGCCAAAATGGATCGGCATTCTGTGCGGTATGTCTTTGTTGAAGAGAGCTGTGCTGTACTTAAGTGTTCCGGTGAGATGATTTCCGTCCTGCCTCATGAACAGTGCCAGATCGAAATCAGCCATTCCGGTGTGGGTGGCTACCTTGCGTGCGATTACATTGGGGCCCAGATCAATGCGGGTTGTGGGTGTGTTGTCAAGCGAGAAAACGACCTGAAACAGAGGCGATTGACTGAGATGCCGTTCCGGGCGCAATTCGGCGACCAGCTTCTCGAACGGCAGTTCCTGGTGATCGTAGGCATTGAGGCATACATTGCGCACGCGACGCAGCAGTTGGCGGAACGTCGGTTCATGTGACAGATCACCGCGTAGTACAAGGCCGTTGACAAAGAATCCGATCAGATTCTCTGTGTCTGTTCGCAATCGTCCGGCGATGGGAATTCCTACCGCGATGTCTTCTTCATCGGTGTAGCGGTAGAGTAGGGTCATGAATCCGGCCAGCAAGACCATAAACAGAGTCACATTCTCCTCACGTGCCAGTCGTTTCAATTCCTGCGTTACTTGGTCGGGGACCTTAATGGGGACCCGTCCTACGTGGTAGTCCGGGCTTGGGTTGCGCGGTCGATCGAACGGGAGGTTCAGTGTGGGCGATAGGTCTGCCAACTGTTCCTTCCAGTATGCAAGTTCTCGCTTGAGCACCTCTTCCGTTAGGTGTTCTCGCTGCCACAACGCGTAGTCTGCATACTGGATCGCCAACTCTGGCAACACTGGGTTCTCCCGGTTGAGCTTTGCATTGTACAGCACTGAGAGTTCGTGCAGGAGAATGTCCGTCGACCAACCGTCCGTGGCGATGTGATGCATGACGAGCAGAAGCACGTGATCGTTCGTAGCGAGGTGAAACAGTCGCGCGCGAAGCATAAGATCGCGGGAGAGATCGAACGGGCGATAGGCCTCTTCCTTCACCAGCCTTTGGACTTCGCTGTCGCGGTCTTCTTTGGAGAGAGTTGAGAGATCGAATTTCGCCCAGTCGACGGGACAAGGAGGATTAATCAATTGAACTGGGGATCCTTCCATGGCATTGTAGGTGGTTCGAATCACTTCGTGCCGTGTGACGATGGTATCGAGAGCATCGTGCAGAGCCTCCTCCACCAGTGAACCTATTAGGCGAAATGTCCGTGACACGTTGTAGAGGGACGTTCCGGGTTCCAGCTGCTCGATAAACCACAATCGTTCTTGGGCAAACGAGAGGCGAAGGGAAGATTTGTCACGGGGTAGGTGTGGAATTGTCTCGGTAGAGGTATGCGATCTCTTATCCAAGAGACTCCTCTCCAGTGCGGCGCGTTCCTCTGGCGTCAAGCGGGCGATTCGGTCTCCTGGACTGGCATCACTCATCATCCATTTCCTCGGAGTTCGCGGGGTCGTTTCATATTCTGCGTGTCGCCGCGTGTTGATGTTTCCTCGTTGACTGCCATCATCTTCTCCAGCACGTGTTCGGCCAAGGCCTTAATTGATGGACTGTCGAACAGCAGTCGCAACCCAAGGGCGATACCAAAAACGTCTTGGATCTGCATGAGTAATTGCGTGGCAAGCAGGGAATGCCCCCCTAACTCGAAAAAACTGTCATGAATCCCAACGGCTTCCAGATGAAGGAGCTTCTTCCATAAGCTGGCAATCTCTTTTTCGATCGGTGTAACGGGTGCAACGTAGGTAGTATCTAGGCGTGGCCGCTTGGTACCCAGGGGCGGCAGTGCACTGCGGTCGATTTTCCCATTCGGAGCCAATGGGAACTTGAGCAGCAGAACGAAGGCATTCGGCACCATATAATCTGGCAAGCGTCCTGCGAGATGTCTGCGTAACTCAGAAACCGTGGGCGCGGCTTGGATCTGTTCAACGGTATAGTACGCGATAAGGCGAAGATCGTCTGGACGATCCTCGCGTGCGATGACAATGACGTCCTTGACTGACGGATGTCCCAGCAGAGCCGCCTCGATCTCACCGGCCTCGATCCGGTAGCCTCGTACCTTGATCTGCGTGTCTTGTCTTCCGAGGTGGACCAAGCAACCTTCGGGGAGCATAAGGCCGACGTCCCCCGTGCGATAGCACCGGTGATCGCCTTCTCCGAAGAACACCTTCTTCGTCAAGTCGGGTCTCCTCCAGTAGCCGGGCGAGAGATAGCGGCTTTGTACGACGATCTCCCCTGCTTCACCGATGGGGATGGGATGCCCGGCATCATCCAGCAGAGAGATCTCATTGCCCGGTACGGGGAAGCCGACTGGAACGTTGACGCCGTCAACTTTTGTTCTTGTGTCAGCAAAGGACCAGCGGATTGTTCCCGTCTCTGTACTACCAAGACGATTGATGAACGAGCACACATCGGTGAAGTGTGCACGAAACGCCTCCAGATCACGCTGGTACACCGGCTCTCCCACGAGCTTGATGTACCGGAGGGAAGGGAAGCTGTGCGCGACACTCAGATTCTCTACGAAACTGCGGAAGAGCGTCGGCACGCAGCTACAGATTGTAATCTCCGTTTGTTCGAGCCATTCGGCAAGGGTAGAGATTCCATGCTGCCTGATATCGAATGGACAGATCATCGCACCATTCAACAGCGCGCTGAAGATCTCGTGATTGGCTGCGTTTGATGTAGTCGAGAATAGAAGCGCGATTCGATCATCACTCGACAGTTCCAGGCCGCCGGTGTAGTTGAGGACGTAATGAAGGATATTGCGGTGTGTCTGCACAACCCCCTTGGGAAGACCCGTAGAGCCAGATGTGTAGAGAATCCACACGGGCGCATCGGCGGGGATAGCCTGCACGGGCCCGAGCGCGACATCCGTGGCCGAAACGGCCTGGGTGTCAAGGACTGGGAGACTGGATGATGAGATCTCCCTTGCTAGGGCGCCACACGATGTCTCCGTCAGAAGGAGCGTCCCCCCTGAGTCGTCCCGGATGTGGTGGATGCGGGCTTGGGGATTGGAAGGGCTCAACGGGACGTAGGGGCGTCCGATCTTAATACAGGCAAGCATCGCGACTATGGCCCTCGGAACCCGATCGAAAAGCAGGAGAACAGGTCCGTGATCGGCAGAATCAGTATCCAATACTGCCGCAGCAAGCCTATCGGACTGTTCATCAAGCTCGGCGTAGGTCCATGAAGCATCTTGGTCCAGGATCGCGCAGGCGTCAGGAACTTGCCTTACGACCCGCGCAAACTGCTCAGCAATTGAACTGCCCAGGTCCTCCAGATGGAATGACAACTGTCGATTTTCGCTTTGTGAATTCGTTTAGCACCCTCCTCTTGTCCCAGTTTGCAGCGAACGGCCGGCGCCCTGGGAGTGCACGCGGGTCAGGAGCTTATACGCTGCATGGTTCTTCTTGACGTTCCACCAGGTGTCAATCAATCATTGGTCTCTGTCTTCGACAGTCTTTAGTTTATCGCATTCACGAAGCAAGGCAATGCTTTGCCCTTCGATCGTGGGCGCTTCGTACAACGTGAGAATGGATGGACGGACTCCGAGCTTCTGATCGATCGCGGCGGCAACGCGCATGAGGGAGAGCGAGTGGCCACCCAGATCGAAGAAGTCGTCGTGGACTCCTATTCGATCGATGTTCAAGATCTCTTCCCAGATTGCCGCGATCTCTTTCTCAAACGGCGTTCTTGGCGCCACGAACGGTTCGGTCAGTGAGCGCTGCGAACCGGATGGTCGAGGAAGTGCTGAGTAGTCCACCTTGCCGCGAGTCGTCAGCGGCAACCTATCCAAGACAACGAACCGGCTCGGAATCATGTAACGGGGAAGGCGTGCTCGAAGATGCTCCCGAAGAGACGCGGCTAGATTCCCTGACGTCACATCTGAGGTCAAGTATGCCACGAGCTGCCGCTCGCCAGGCACAGCTTCGTAAACCTCGACAACTGCCTGGCGCACCCGGGAGAATTCGCACAAGACGGCTTCAATCTCGCCCAGCTCGATTCTATATCCACGCAGCTTGATCTGACGATCCGCGCGGCCCAGGAATTCGAGCTCTCCACTTGCCAACCATCGGCCCATGTCTCCTGTCTTGTAGAGTCTCTTGCCGGGATCGAAGGGATTGGAGATGAACCTTTCTGCTGTGAGATCGGGCCTGTTGAGATATCCACGCGCCAATCCGATCCCGCCAATATGGATCTCCCCGGGGATACCGATCGGCAGCGGGCGCAGATGAGTATCTAGGACGTACATCTGAACATTGGGGAGCGGTCGCCCGAGCAGCACAATTGGGCAGCGCGACTGCGTGCGAGTCACTTCGTAATGTGCCGAGGTCATCGTGCATTCCGTGGGGCCGTACTCATTCGAGAGGCGCACACGCCCGTCGAATGTCTCGAGTATCCGACTTGCGAGATCTGCTGGTAGTGCCTCTCCGCCGGAGATGATGCGGCGCAGGCTCCGGCAATCGCTGTCCGTTCTTCTGACGACGTCGACAATCGCCGTGAGGAGAGACGGAGTGCTTCCAAGCGCAGTCGCCCCGTGTTTGTCTATCTTCTTGATGAGCAGGGACGGATCTCTCACTTCAACATCGCTTGCCAGTACGATGTGTGCACCGATCGTGATAGGGCAGATGAGGTCTCGAATCGACAGATCAAAGGAAAATGAGGCAATCTGCAGAACAACGTCGTCACTACGTAACCCGAATACTGAGCTGAAGCAAGAGAAATAGCTGACCACCCCGCGATGGTCTATCAGCACTCCTTTTGGCGATCCCGTGGAACCTGATGTATAGATGATATACGCGAGATTATCGGGAGAAGCAACCGGTGATGGATTCTCTAGATCAACCTTGTCTGTTGTCAGCTGTGCATCGTCGATACACAGAAGCTTACGTGGAAGCGAAGACAGCTTCGGGATAAGGCGTGCTTGGGTCAGGATGAGGAGAAGATCGGCATCGCTTGACATGAATTGCAGACGCTCAAGCGGGAAACCGGGATCGAGCGGTACGTAGGCTCCGCCTGCTTTCAGTATTGCCAGTATGCCCACGAGCATCTCGATTGAGCGCTCGACGCATAGTCCCACTGGGG
>CAZQUT010000004.1:25667-27916 GCA_964596555.1 uncultured Thermotogae bacterium | reverse complement strand
GCGGCGATCGCTGAGAACGCGGGTAAGATCAAGTTGATCTCTTGGGAGCGGATCCGCGATGAGCTCCTGCGAACGCTTGCCACGCCTGCGGCAGCACGAGGGATAGAGCTTCTCGATGAGTTTGGACTGCTCGCGCACATTCTTCCCGAGGTGACAGCGATGAAGAGCGTGCCTCAACCGGAGGAATACCATCCGGAGGGGGATGTGTACGTGCACACAGTCATCGCTGTACGCATCAGTGATCAGTTCGTTCACGACCCGCTCGTCAAGCTGGCGATCCTCCTGCATGACATTGGAAAGCCAAAGGCTCTAGCTAGAAACGATGGTGTGAACATGGGTGGACACGACGCGATCGGCGCGCGCATGGCGCGCAGGATCGGGATGCGTCTGCGCATGAGCAGGCACGAAATCGCCCGTTTGGTCTTCCTGGTGAAGAATCACATGCGCATTGCTGACTTTCCCAAGATGGGCCGTGGCAAGCAGGTGCGTTTCCTGAGCGACGGTATGCCTACCGTCGGTATGCATACCGATGGGATGCGCTCTGAGGGGATATATCCCGATGACGACATTGCAACCGATGAGATGCAGCAGGCGCCTCTGCGCGATCGGTATCCGCTGTTCTTCGATCTGTTGCAGGTGCTCGTTGCGGACTGTGAGGCATGTGCGCATAAGTCCTCCGGGTGGGTGCCGATATTACAGGAGACGCTACGCGTTGTCGATCACATGGAGCGTGTGTGCGATCTGAAGAAAGCGCGGGCGCTGGTGGATGGGCACGTGTTGATCGAAATGGGTGCTACCCCTGGACCTCGCTTGGGAAAGGTGTTGGAGCAAGTTTACGACCGCATTCTTTCAGGTGAGATTCGCACGCGAGAGGAGGCGATCACCGTGGCGATGGATCTCTTCTCAGGTGCCCTGGAGGGGAACGAGTACCACCAGGAATAGGACATGCGCCCTGTGAGGGCCGGGCGGTTCTTGCTAGTCTCTTCTTCACACAAACGACGAAAGAGGAGATTATTGGCGAGAGGGAGACTATCTCTTGCCGCGAACCATGGGAATTCCACTCTCGATTAGCAGCGATCTCGATCTCGAATTGGAAGATATCATCGGACAGTGCATCGCCATCCTCGGTATACGTGGCTCGGGAAAGTCGAACACGGCCGGGGTAATATTTGAGGAACTGCTACGCAATAACTACCCGCTCTCCATCATTGACATCGACGGTGAGTACTTCGGCCTAAAGGAGAAGTATGAGGTGCTCGTCGTCGGACATGGCGAAGGCGTGGAGATTGAGGTGGATGCGAACTGTGCAGAAGAGATCGCGCAGATAAGCATGGAGAAGAACGTCCCCGTCGTGGTTGACCTTTCGGGTTTCCTTTCCGAGGAGCGAACTGCGTTTCTCCAGGAATACTTAAGTGCGCTGTGGAACCTTGCGGGGAAGCTTCGTCACCCATACATTGTCGGGATCGAGGAGGCACACGAGTTCATCCCGCAGGGCGTGAAGACCGAGCTCAAGGAATTGATCGCGCGCATTGCCCTGCGCGGTAGGAAACGGGGATTGGGGGCTATCGTAGTCTCCCAGCGCAGTGCCAAGGTCGACAAGGACGTCCTCAGCCAGGCGGGGATGCTCTTCCTCCACCGCGTGGTGCATGAGGTCGATATGCGCGTCTACTCAGAAATGCTCCCGTGGCGAAAGGCCGAGACAAAGGAAATCATCGCTGCCTTGTCTATCGGTGAGTGTGTCTATATGAATGGAGACACCGTCCTCCCGATCTACGTGCGCGAGCGGGAGACGTTCCACGCTGGATTCACTCCGTCGCTTGAGGTCGTTGTAACTCCACAGCTCAAGCAGGTGAGTCAGGCGATCATCGAAGCGATAGAACACGCTAAACAGGGGAAGGGGAAGAAGACGCGCATTGATAAGCTCGAGGGACAGCTTGCTCTCCTCGAGTCGGAAGGGATGAAGAAGGACGAGACAATCGCCCGTCTGGAGGGGATCGCACGCACCCTCGGATACATTAAGGTAGAGGTGCCGCAACCGTCCTACCCCGATGTGCAGAACATCAGCAAGGCGATTGTGCACTCTGTCGAGCATCCCGGAATGGAGAGGATGAACACCCCCGCTGCCAACTACTCGGTGCAACCCATGGCAACAAAAAGCGAGGGTCTCTCTGTTGGTGCACCCGTTGGGGTAATCGACATTGAACCACTGGTTACAGAGTCGTTTACGCCATCGCCTGAGGTATCGCCTG
>CAZQUT010000004.1:0-25567 GCA_964596555.1 uncultured Thermotogae bacterium | reverse complement strand
GACATTGAACCACTGGTTACAGAGTCGTTTACGCCATCGCCTGAGGTATCGCCTGAGGTATCACCTGAGGCGTTGGACAGCCTTCCAGAGGTGGTAGAGCGGCACATTGATCGAATAGTCAACCGTGCCGCCAGAAAGAACATTCTGCACCGGCGGATCCTCGGATTTGTGATCGGCCATGCTCCCTTGTCCTATTCAGTCGATCAGATTGCCGCGTGGACGAACTGCGCGCGTGGTGTTATCGAGAACGATCCTCCGCGTGACTTCCTGGAGACTGGGCTTCTTGTGCGCGAACGACGCAGTGGCAAGATGCACTACCACAGCAATCTCAAGGCATTTGTCGCGCGTGAATTTGGCGTCTTCCAGCCTGACGTTGCCCCCACTGATCTTCACCGAATCATGGTCCTTCTTAGTGCTCGTCTCGTCCAACTGGGAGAACAGTAGGAAGAGCCGTTAGCATCGTCATTCTAACCGCATGAGCATTGACTAGTTCCCTCCATCTGTGCTACAATAAGATGGTGCAAAGGAGGGGGCATGAAGGTAAAGATCGTTGAGCGGCACACCGGATCAAGCGACATGCTGCGCGAGTACGTGTTGAAGAAGACGGAAGGGCTCAATCGCTACTTCGATAGGATCATCAGCATTGATGCTGTCCTATCTGTGGAAAAGGAACGCCAGATTGCCGATTTTCACGCTCACCTTACAAATCGAAAGCTGATCAAGGCGCAGGAAGAATCCTCAGACATGTACACCTCGGTCGACGGAGCGATCGACAAGCTCAAGCGGCAGCTGCTGAAGTACAAGGACCATCTTAACGATCGTGGGGGCAGTGCCCCTGCTGCTGAAGTGGATGAGGGCGAGCAGACGAGCCACCAGCGTGAAATCATGCGTACGCGCACGTACTTCCAGAAACCGATGACGCCGGAGGAGGCTGCTTTGCAGCTCGATGCCCTTGAGAAGAGCTTCTTGGTGTTCATTGACGTCGAAACAGATGCTGTCAGTGTCATATACCATAGGCAAGATGGGGCCTATGGGTTGATCGAACCGAGGCGATAGGGGAGGAGAATGGCCAGGGGCAAAGCGTGGTAACAGCACTCGCCTTGTTTTCCGGTAGTTTGGCTAGCCGTGTGGCAGCGCGGTTGGTGCAGCGATCGCCAACAGTCGACAAGATCTTCCTATTGCACTTTCGCTCACCGTTTTTCGAAGAACCCGATGGTCTGCGCGAGCTGGTCAAGGACGAATGGCCGGAAACGGTGTTTCGCACCCAGTCTCTGAAAAATGACTATCGCAGGTTGGCAAACATTCTTCCAGGTCAGCCTTTCTCCCTCTTGCGTAGTTGCCTGAGCTGTCGTACCTTGATGCTCTCCCGTGCGATCCGGTTTGCGCAGCGTCTCAAGGCTGATTTCATTGTCACGGGCGAGGTCATGGATCATCGCGGTCTCTCAGAGCGGGAGATGGAGCGCATCACCGAGGATCTTGGGATAATGGGCTTCGTCCTTCGCCCTCTCTCCGGCAAACTCCTCCCAGCAACGGTCCCTGAGATCAAAGGATGGGTGGATCGTGATCTCCTCGGCGATCTACGCGATGGCGAGTGGGATCGGTTGGTGGACTTGGGGCGGGATCTTGATCTGGATGTGGAGAATGAGGTGGGTTTCTATCCGCGTTGCAAGCTAACCCTCTCGGGATTTGGGAAGAGGCTAGAGAATCTGTTTGCGGAGGAGGAGTTCACGCTTAACACGCTGAAATTGCTTGAGTTTGGTCTCTACTACAAACGTTCTCCGGATGTGAAGGTGGTCCTGGCGGTGGGCGAAGATGAGAAGAGGAAACTGCAGACGTACTTCTTGCCGCAGGATCTACGTGTCTATCTTCCCACACATCCCGGGCCGATGACCCTGGTGCGTACAGACTGGAGCAGCAAGTCGGAAAATGAGATAGAAAAGATAATCAATCTTGCAGCCCGTATCACCGCCACGCACAGTGAAGCGGCTCACCTAGCGGTTGTTCCCGTGAGTTACCGCTTCGAACAGGATGATGAGACACAGCAGTTGAACGTTCAGCCTTTCCGTTCGTTGAAGGAGATAGGCAAGACCTGCTTCTCTTGTCGTCTTTCCTCCCGTCTTGATGAGCATCTCGCCGCCATGGTTGAAAAGCGGTCACAATGATGTATACTCTTTTGCTGGCGACGTAGGTTTGAAGCTTGCGTGCCAGCGTGTTCTTGTTCTAGAGAAGAGAGGATTGAATGGAACCCCCCTACGGAGGGAGAAAGGGGGTGTATGTCTGTTTGTGGTTCTGTGTGACAACGACAAGGAAGTCTCCAAGGTTGTGTAGCAGAATGAAGAGAGCACCACAGTAGCTGTCGAGGATTGTGGAAGCAAAGATGTCGAGCGGCTTGTGCTGCGCATAGGCGTGGTCTACAAGAGGAGCGGGAAATACACCACAGACTATGCGAGCAAGTGCCAAGAGAGCAGGGCGTCCGCGGAACAAAGGCCGAGGAGTGAGCTATTTGGTGTCTCCCTATCAGACAAGAGAGTAGTCTAAGTATGATGGCGGTCCCGTTGCAGGCGGGACCTTTTTGTAAGGGTGCTGTGTGTGAAAGAAGGAATGTGTTCCCAAGTGCGAGGTGAGCCTATTGATTTCTGGCGATGACATCAGACGGATTAAGCTACAGCTGGCATCCCCGGCGGATATGTTGCGGTGGTCTCATGGCGAGGTTACGGAATCGGAGACGATCAACTATCGGACGCATCGCCCAGAGAAGGGCGGCCTCTATGCAGAGGAGATTTTCGGCCCAGAGAACAGTTACGAATGTGGTTGCGGCAAGTACAAAGGGAAGAAGTACGAGGGAATTACGTGCGAGAAATGTCAAGTCCTCGTAACGGACTCTTCTGTGCGGCGTGTGAACATGGGGCACATCTCGCTTGCGAGCCCAGTGGTTCATTTCTGGTTTCTGAAGGGCGTTTCTAGCCTCCTTGCGCGCCTGCTAGGAATGAAGAAGAAGGAACTCCAACGCATCGCTTACTATGAGACGGAACCCATGGAACAGGTGCTTTACTTGGTCACGTCTTCGCAGTCGCGTGATGTACGTCCCGGAGAAACTCTTTATTCCTCTGAAGTGGATATCCTGAGCAGTGCGTATGACTTCACTGTGGAGCAGGCCTTCTTCGTTGATACGGTGCCGAAGGTAGTGGCATCGGAAGCGGGAAGGGTGACGCTGGAAGAGCGTACCCTCACCAATGGCGAGAGGTCGCAGGCTATCGTTGTCGGATCGCTGGAGTACCCGATTGTTGGTGACGTTGCTCGCATGGTCGAGGACGGGGACGAGATTGAGGTGGACACGGTGATCGCCGAACGGCCGGTGGGAGAACTCTGCTCCAGAACGGCGTTCGACATGCTTGTCGATCGATACGGGGCTGAGGTAACAGGTGAGCCGATCGATCGTGAGGTCTTAGACAGCCTAGTCTTTCTGATTACAAAGGTAAGGAACCCGGCGTTCCCGCGTCAGGCGGGGGAGCGAATCACGTTCCTTGAGAAGCGTGCCTATGAGCGAGTCTATCCCAATGGGTTCGTTGCTGCTACTGGGGCAACGGGGATCAAGGGGCTGCTCGAGGAAATTGACTTCAATGAGCTTCATGAGCAACTGAGCAATGAACTGGAGCACGAGCGGGCGATGGGAAACAAGCGCCGGTTGATAAAACGTCTGGAAGTGGTTGATCAAATACGCGACTCGGGTAACAACCCCCAGGACATGATCCTCGATGTCATCCCCGTCCTCCCTCCTGATTTGAGGCCAATGATCCAGCTTGAGGGTGGAAAGTTCGCCACAACCGATTTGAACGATCTCTATCGGCGAATCATCAATAGGAACAACAGGCTGAAGAAGCTGGTTGATATGGGAGCGCCGGAGGTCATCCTGCGTAACGAGCGGCGCATGCTGCAAGAGGCGGTCGACGCTCTGATCCATAATGAAAAGAAAGAAAGCCCGATTCGCGGTCGCGACAACCGTCCGCTTAAATCACTCTCCGAGAGGATTCATGGAAAACACGGACGGCTGCGACGAAACCTGCTAGGACGCCGTGTTGATTATTCAGGGCGAGCCGTGATCGTCGTGGACCCGAAGCTCAAGATGTCGCAGTGTGGCCTGCCGAAGAAGATGGCCCTTGAGCTGTTCAAACCGTTTATCCTCCACTACTTGGAGACGACGACGTTCTCCGATTTCGATGAGATCAAGAACAAGGCCTTGCTCGGCGGGATGCCCGAGGTGTGGGACATACTTGAGAAGTTGATTAAGGATCACCCAGTCCTTCTCAATCGTGCTCCAACCCTGCATCGACTCTCGATGCAGTCATTTGAGCCGGTCCTTGTTGATGGCGATGCGATCCACCTGCACCCCCTCATGTGCACGCCGTACAATGCGGACTTCGACGGCGACCAAATGGCGGTGCACCTTCCACTCTCACCCGAAGCGATTGCCGAGGCGCGGGAGCTGATGGCGGCACCGCGCAACATCCTGTCGCCGGCGCACGGGGAGCCATTGAGCCTTCCTACGCAGGATCCGATTTATGCCTACTATTATCTGACGCTTCTGGATAACGATGCCCTCGGTGCCGGGAAGTACTTCCGCGATCTCGACGAGGCGTGGAGAGCACAGGAAGAAGGGTTCGTAGACCTGCATGCGCCGGTAAAGATCCGCATTAACGGGAAAATTATCGATACAACGCTCGGGCGCGCACAGATGAACGAGATATTCCCCGAGGAGATTCGTGATTACGCACGCGTAATGGATCGGCGCGCCATTAAGAACACCATCAAGGAATGCCACAGTCGTTTCGGCTGGAAGAAGACGTCGGAGGTGTTGGATGATCTGAAGGATCTCGGGTTCAAATACGCCATGCTCTCCGGCCTGACGATCTCCATCAAGGATTGTCTCATACCATCAGAGAAAGAAGGGATCGTCAAGGAGTCATACGCGATCGTAAAGCGCATTCAGAAGATGTTCCAGGTAGGCTTGGCGACCGAAAAGGAGCGCAAGCGTGCTGTGATCCGCGTGTGGCGTCGAACCGTCGATGCAGTTGAAGATGCAACGATGGAGAATCTGCGGCAGCATAAGTACAACCCCGTTTACGGGATCGTCACGTCAGGCGCACGCGGTGGTCCGGACCAGGTGAAGCAGCTGTGCGGAATGCGTGGCCCGATGGCTGGCCCATCAGGGGAGATTATCGAGCGACCGGTCATCTCCAACTTCCGCGAGGGGTTGGACATGATGGAGTACTTCATCTCCACGCATGGCGGGCGCAAGGGAGCTGCCGATACGGCCCTGAAAACCGCGGACTCTGGATACTTGACACGGCGCTTGGTCGACGCGACGTCGGACATGATCGTGCGTGAGGTTGATTGCGGGACAACGCAGGGTGTTGACATCGATCCGTTACGGATTAGCAAGCATAACGTAATGGAGCCGATCGAAATGCGCATCTATGGGCGCGTGACGAGCCGACCGATAATCGATCCGCGCACGGGAGAGGTACTTGTCGAGGCCGAGCAGTGGATCACGCATGAACTGGCACAGCTTGTCGGGCAGTTGGAGGCCGTTGTTTCCGTGTCTGGAAAGGGATCGGAACACCTGGTGGGGGCGAAGAGTGTCGATGATGTGCACGATGCGAAGACGGGGATGGTCGTTGTCCAAGCGGACGAATTGATCACGCCACGACTCATGCTGGCCCTGAAGGGCGCGAAGATTACCAAGATCAACGTGCGTCCGCAGATTATCATCCGCTCGCCCATGGTCTGTGAGTCGATAAACGGTGTCTGCCAGCGCTGCTACGGCTACGACATGAGTACGCATGAGCCGGTGGAGCTGGGAACAGCGATTGGAGTGATCGCGGCTCAATCTGTGGGAGAGCCGGGAACACAGCTCACGATGCGCACCTTCCACACCGGTGGTGTCGCTGGAGAGGATATCACACAGGGGCTTCCGCGTGCGGAAGAGCTGTTCGAGGCACGCAATACGATGAAGGGCGCGCAAGCCGGGATCTCTCCGCTGGATGGATACATTGAATCCGTTACTCCTCTTGAGACAGGAAAGGACCGTGTGGAGGTCATCGGCGACCAGCGGGTCATCCTAGTTCCTTCGGTGCTGGAGCCTGCACCCACGGGTGAAGAGGTGAGCGCGGCGAAGCTGATCAAGGGCGTGAGCCCGTGTGGCGGCGAGGTGTTCATCATCAATGGGGAAGCTGGCAAGGAGATGCTCGTCATCGATGCTGATGCGGGGGATCGATCTTACGTCCTCCCCCGTGGTGCGACGGCATCGGTCGTGGATGGAGATGTTGTCGCAGAGGGTGATGCCATTACCAAGAGGTTCAACATTGAGCCAGTTTTCGCCGATTGCGCTGGCAAGATCGAGATGTCGGATGACAACGATCGAGTGTTTACTATCATCGACAAAGATGGAGAGAGTCCGAATTATGAGATCTCCTACGGCGCGCGCATGATGGTTGAGCCTGGGTCCTCTGTCAAGGCAGGCGATCAGCTCACATCGCGTTCCAAGCCGATCTTCATCGCATCCGAGTCTTCGGGAACGGTCCTCATTCTTGAAGACCGGATCGTGGTCCGCAACCCAGAAGGTCGATCAATCCGCTTCCCATTGACAGCAAATGTATCATCGGATGTTGGACACGGAGAGAAAGTGCGCGCTGGTGATAAGCTGGTGAACGTAGAGGTTAGCGGACTTGATCTCCTAGAGGTAGAGAAGGCTGATGTCGACGGAGAGATAACGAAGCTCACGGTCCGTGCGAAGACCGATGTCGAGATCGATCAAATGGCGACTGTTCGCGCTGGCGACAAGGTCAAGAAGGGTGACCTGCTCACTAAGGGCGTTGTAGCTCCTCACACGCTCCTTGACCTGGCTGGGGTGACGAAGGCGCGTGAGTACTTCTTGACGGAGATCCACAAGGTGTACAAGGTGCAAGGAGTCGATATCAATGACAAGCACCTGGAAGTGATCATTCGGCAGATCTTAAACAACGTTCGCGTCACCGACACGGGAGATTCTCGCTTCCATATTAATGTTCTTGTCCTTCTTGAGGAATTCCAGAAGGAGCTGCGTGACCTTGTAGAGTGGAACCAAACGGCAGAGCGCATGCGCTCTGCTGCCATTGGGGAAGCGGTGGCCGAAGATGTCGTCCATGAGGGGAAGTTGATCGCATCAAGCGGAGAGGTTGTCACTGCTGAACTCCTGCGAGCTGCACAACAGAGTGGTGTACAATCACTGACAATCATGCGTGGAGGGGAACCGGTGGAGCTCCCTCTTGTGGAGAAACGTCTTCCGCGCGGGGAACGCGAGCTATTGCGCATCTCCAAGGCAGCGCTGCAAACAAAGGGATGGATCTCCGCGGCATCGTTCCAGCGCACCACGAAAGTCCTGTCAGAGGCGGCGCTTCGCGGAGAAATCGATAATCTGGATGGTTTGAAACCAAGCGTGATCGTTGGGAGAAGAATCCCGTCTGGCACTGGGTTCAAGTACACCAAGGAAGGGGCAGCTATTTTGCGTGAGCAGGAACAGGAAGAGGAAACTGCTTGACAGTTTTTGTGAAGGAATCTATAATCCACAACGATTTGGAGAGTGAATATGCCGACAATTAATCAGCTTATCAGGTTGGGGCGAAAGCCGAAGACGAAGAAGAGCAAGGCGCCGGCGCTCGGTGGAAGCCCGTTGAAGCGTGGAGTATGCACGCGTGTCTACACACGCACCCCAAAGAAACCGAACTCAGCATTGAGAAAGGTAGCGCGTGTACGCCTGAGTAACGGCAAAGAGGTCACGGCCTACATTGGCGGGGAGGGGCACAACTTACAGGAACACTCCATCGTCATGGTCCGCGGCGGTCGTGTTAAGGACCTGCCGGGAGTTCGTTATCACATAGTTCGCGGAAGTCTGGACGCCGAGGGCGTAGAAGGGCGGAAGCAAGGCCGCTCGAAGTACGGAGCCAAGAAGGGGAGCTAGGAGAAAACATGCAATTACCTGGTCGAGATGTCAAAGCAGACATCAAGTACAATAGCCAGCTCCTCGCAAAGCTGATTAATTACGTTATGCAGGACGGCAAAAAATCAGTCGCGGAGGCGGTCGTTTACGACGCCCTGGAGCGGGTAGGCAAGCGCGGTGGTGACGAGCCCGCGCTCGATGTGTTCAACAAGGCATTGGCGAACTGCTCGCCACGATTAGAGGTGCGCACAAGGCGCGTTGGTGGAGCAAACTACCAGGTTCCTTACGAGGTACCGCAGGATCGACAGGTCGCCTTGGGTCTTCGCTGGATTGTAGCAGCGGCACGAGATCGCAGCGGTAACACGATGGGCGGACGTCTCGCTGCGGAGATCATGGATGCTGCGCGCAAGGAAGGGAAGGCGTACAACAAGAGGCTGGACGTTCACCGCATGGCTGAGGCAAACCGCGCATTCGCTCACTATCGCTGGTAGCTGATCCTCGATCCTCTATTTAGATTGACGTTTCGTAGGAGAGAGGGTCTTTATGCCCAGTGATGCTTCCGTAGATAATGGGTCTGTGGCCATTGAGCTGGTGCGAAATATCGGCATCATGGCTCACATTGATGCCGGGAAGACGACGACCACAGAACGGATCCTTTACTATACCGGCCGCACGCACAAGATGGGCGAGGTCCATGAGGGTGACACCGAAATGGACTGGATGGCGCAGGAGCGCGAGCGGGGGATTACCATTACGTCGGCGGCGACGACGTGTTTCTGGCGCGAGCACAGAATAGACATCATTGATACTCCGGGGCACGTTGACTTCACAGCAGAGGTCGAACGTGCCCTGCGCGTTCTCGACGGAGGAATAGTCATCTTCTCCGGCGTAGAAATGGTGGAGTCACAGTCGGAGACCGTCTGGCGGCAGGCCGATCGCTACCATATCCCGCGTATTGCCTTTGTTAACAAGCTCGACCGTGTGGAGTCGAGCTACGTCGAGACCCTGAACATGATCGAAGAACGCCTTGGCGTGGTCGTTGTTCCGCTACAGCTTCCCTACCGCGATGATGACCGCCACCTTCAGGGCATGGTTGATCTTCTCTCCCGCAAGATGATTGTGTGGAACGAAGAGAGCAAGGGCGAGCGCTATGAGTTCCACCCTATTCCAGATGCGATTGCTGATAATGTCGAGCACTACCGTGAGCGAATGATCGACCGGGTGGCAGAGACCGATGATAAGGTGATGGAGGAGTATCTGGCCAACGGCGATGTTACGCCAGAATCATTTCACGTGGCGCTGAGGCACGCGTGCATTGCTGGAGGGCACGTTCCCGTGCTTGGGGGATCGGCTTTTCATAATCAGGGTGTGCAGCCACTGCTGGACGCAGTCGTGCGCTATCTCCCTTCGCCGCTTGACGTACCGCCAGTGTGCGACGTTGAGAGCGGAGAGGCACGCGCGGCAGCCTCGGATGAGCCTTTCTCCGCGCTGGCGTTCAAGGTGATGGCCGATCAGTATGCAGGTCGTCTGGTCTTCATCCGCGTCTACTCCGGGCGAGTGAAGGCAGGTGGACACGCATTCAATCGTTCCACGGGTAAAGGGATGCGAATAACGAAGATCTTTCGTATGCACGCCAATCAACGCACCCCGCTTTCCGCGATGCAGGCGGGGGATATTGTTGCCGTTGTGGGTTCGACGCCGATCTTCACTGGGGACACGCTGTGCGACAAGGAGCACCCAATCCTCTTGGAGAGCATTGAGTTTCCTGAGCCCGTCGTTTTCATTGCGATTGAACCGCGAACGGAGGCCGAGCAGGGAATCCTGATCGGTGCGCTTGAGAAGCTTGCGCTTGAGGATCCAACGTTCTCTGTCCGCTTCGATGAGACGACAAATCAGACAGTGATCGCCGGTATGGGGGAACTCCATCTGGAAGTTCTCATGCGAAGATTGCGCGAGGAGATGGGAGTCATTGCCCATGTTGGAGAACCGCAAGTGGCGTACCACGAGACGCTTCGTGACCCGATAAGGGTTGAAGGGACGTTTGACCAGCAGATCGGCGGGCGTGGCCACTATGCACACGTTATTGTTGACTTGGCTCCGCTTGCGCGCGGAAGCGGGTTTACGTTCAGCGATGATGCACAGGAAACGGACATTCCGCGGCAGTATCGTTCTGCGATTGAAGACGGGGTGAGGGAGACGTTGACAAACGGCCCCCTTGCCGGTTATCCTTTAGTCGATATTGGAGCCACCTTGATTGGGGGATCCTATCATCCTGTGGATTCATCTGAGATTGCCTTTCGAGCGGCGGCAGCTGCTGCGATCCATGAAGCTCATAGTGCAGGGAGTTTTGACCTTCTAGAGCCGGTTATGGATGGGGAGGTTATTACTCCTGGTGAATACCTGGGAGAGGTGTTGGATGATCTGGCGCGTCGACGGGGCGAGATTTGTGAACTTCGATCGCGAGAAACGGTTCAGATCGTGTATGTTGCAGTCCCGCTGGTGGAGACGTTCGGATATGCGACACGGCTGCGGTCATTGACGCAGGGAAGGGCGATGTATACGCTGCGTGTGACGCGCTATGAAGCGGTACCGATGGGAATGAGAGACAAGATAATCAAGAGTCGAGGTTACTAAAGATGGCAAGAGAGAAGATTAGGATCAAGTTGCGGGGTTACGATCACGAATTGGTCGATAGCTCGGTGAAGAAAATTATTGACTCGGCCAAAGAGACCCGAGCCAAGATCTGTGGGCCAATCCCACTTCCTACGGAACGGCGGGTCTACACGGTTCTGCGGTCCCCTCATGTCAACAAGAAATCGATGGAGCATTTCGAACGGCGGATTCATTCTCGCCTGCTTGACATCAAGGAACCGACCTCGGAGACAATCAATGCCCTGATGGACATTGAGCTTCCCACCGGGATCGACATCGAGATAAAGCTGTAGAAAAGCGGAGGTTGTAGGCTGATGGCTCTGGGAATTCTAGCACGGAAGATAGGTATGACGCAGTTGTTCGTGGATGGATGCGCTGTTGGAACGACGGTGATCGAGGCAACGCCTTGCACGGTTGTGCAGGTGAAGACCGTGGAGTCAGATGGGTACAATGCCCTTCAACTCGGTCACGATGAGGTTCCCGAGCGGAAGGTGACAAAGCCCCTGCGCGGACACTTCAGCAAAGCGGGTGTCGCTCCACATCGTCATCTGTTCGAGGTGCGTGTCGATGATCCGACGCAGTATGAGGTCGGTGATCGCTTGGACGTCGGGATCTTCGCGGAGGGAGACAAGATCGATGTAATCGGGACCTCGCGTGGGATGGGTTTCCAGGGTGTCATAAAACGCTGGAACTTTGCTGGTGGCCCAGCTTCACACGGCTCGCACTTTCATCGTCGTCCAGGATCTGTTGGTAACTGTGTAAACCCTGGACGTGTTGTCAAAGGGAAGAAGCTTCCTGGACAGATGGGAAATCGGCGTGTCACGGTCAAGTCGTTGCGAGTGGTGGGGGTTGACGTTGAGAAGAACCTGGTTGTTGTTAAGGGGTCGACGCCCGGGGCACGGGGAACAATTTTGCAGTTGAGGAAGAGCAATGGTTGAAGCTAAACAGTATATCATGGATGGGAACGATGATTCCCAAGTGATTGAGCTGGATGAACGCCTGTTTGGGGCGCAGATCAACACTGACCTGCTCTATCGAACCGTGCGTATGCAGCTGCTGAACCGGCGGCAGGGGACGAGCTCCACCAAGACGCGTGGGGAAGTTAGCGGCGGTGGTGCAAAGCCGTGGCGCCAGAAGGGGACTGGGCGTGCGCGTGCCGGTTCGAGGCGTTCGCCGATTTGGGTAGGGGGAGGGACGGTCTTTGGACCGAAGCCTAAGACCTATCATGTCAAGCTGACAAAGAAGATGATGCGGGGAGCGCTTCTCTCGGCGATGTCCGACCGCGCTGCCAGCGGGAACGTCGCTCTCATCGATCGAATAGCGTTTGATGCGCCGAAGACGAAGCCGGCATTGGCGCTTCTTGAGAGACTGGGCATGAGCTCCTCGACACTGGTGGTTGTAGGAAGTGGCGAGTATAATCGTGCGGTCAAGAAGTCATTTTCCAACCTCCCTAGAGTGAAGTGCTTGGCCAGCGCGGGATTGAATGTGTATGACATCCTGCGCTATGACGATTTGGTGATAACCGCAGAGGCGTTGAACGAACTGAAGGAGAGATTGTAGCCATGGCAAAGCTGTTGCATTCAGAAGACGTCATCTACGAGCCGATTCTGACCGAGGCATCCTGGGCCAAGATGGAAGAGAGGAAGTATTCCTTCCGCGTGGCACTTGGAGCAAACAAGGTGCAGATCAAGAAGGCTGTTGAGGACCTGTTCAAGGTGAAGGTGGAGAAGGTGTGGACAGCCAACATGAAAGGTAAGCCTCGCCGTGAGCGACTGAATCAGTTGCACGGACGAACTTCACGTTGGCACAAGGCGATCGTTCTGCTGGCGCCTGGAAACCGAATCAATGTGATGGGAGGATAGGATAACATGGCTCTTAAGAGATTTAATCCGACATCCCCCGGACGGCGTCATGCTTATCTTCCTGACTTCTCTGGCCTCACTGATGTTGCACCCGAGAAGACCCTGCTTCGGCCTATCCACAAGACCGGTGGCCGTAACTCTCAGGGCAGGATTACATCGCGCTTTCGTGGGGGCGGTCACAAGCGGCGATATCGTGTGATTGACTTTGCGCGCAACGACAAGGACGGCATTCAAGCGCGGGTTGCAACGCGTGAGTATGATCCGAACAGGTCAGCTTGGATTACCTTGTTGAACTATATCGATGGCGAAAAGCGCTATATTCTTGCACCCATCTCTCTGGACATAGGAACAATGGTCGAGTCGGGGGACAACGCGGAGGTCCGTGTGGGAAACGCGATGCCATTGCGGAGGATTCCGCTTGGGGCGATCATCCATAACTTGGAACTCACGCCTGGACGTGGCGGTAAGGTTGCTCGCTCCGCCGGTACTTCAGCGAAGCTAATCGGCAAGGAAGGGGACCGTGCTCATGTTCGGATGCCCTCAGGCGAGGTGCGTATCTTCAAGGTGGAATGCCGAGCCACGATCGGTGAGGTAGGAAATCCTGATCACAAGAATATCAAACACGGGAAAGCCGGACGGATTCGTCACATGGGCCGCAAGCCGCACGTACGCGGTGTAGCGATGAACCCGGTCGATCACCCACACGGCGGTGGAGAAGGGCGCGCCCGTATAGGACGTCCACAGGTCTCCCCGACAGGCAAGCTCGCCAAAGGTGGGCGTACGCGTAACAAGCGCAAGAAATCCAGTGCTCTTATCGTGCGCCGAGCTGGCAAGGGGAGGAGATAGACATGCCGAGGTCAATGAAAAAAGGTCCCTACGTGCTTGAAAGCCTGCAACGAAAGGTGGAGCGGGCAAAACGTGGGGAGCTAACGGACATTAAGACCTGGTCGCGATCCTCGATGGTCACTCCTGAAATGGTTGGATTGACGATCAAGGTTCATAACGGGAAGGTGCACGTGCCGGTCTATGTCGTAGAGAATATGGTTGGACACAAGTTGGGGGAGTTTGCCCCGACGCGAACGTTCCGCTCGCACGGTGGCATGAAGAAGAAGCGGGCAGCGGGCCTGACGTAGGGGAGAGATGATGGAAGCACGGGCAGTAACTAGAGGATTGCGCATGTCTCCGCGCAAGGCGCGTTTGGTGGCCGATGTCATCCGCGGGAAGAACGTCAATGATGCGTTCCGGCTCATCATGCTTTCCAACAGGAAGGCTGCGCGGCTAATTCGCAAGACTTTGGAATCTGCGATAGCCAATGCGGAGAACAACTATAACGTAGATGTAGATGAGCTATTTGTGGTTCGCGCCACAGTAGATATGGGGCCATCGCTCAGACGCATGCGGCCGCGAGCGATGGGACGGGCCGATATTGTACGCCGGCCGACGAGTCATGTGACGATCGTCGTAGGCGACAAGAGGGGTGAATGATGGGACAGAAAGTCCATCCAGTAGGATTCAGAATGGGAGTTACACGTAAGTGGATCTCCAACTGGTACAACCCCAAGATGGCGCCTGAGTACATCGCTGAGGACTACAATATTCGCCGGGTCATCACTGAGCGTTACCGCCGGGCGGCGGTTTCTGAAGTGAACATCGAGCGATCGAAGGAAGATCGCGTATCGATCATCATCCGCTCTGCTCGACCGGGGATCGTCATTGGCCGTGGCGGAAGCGAGATCCAAAAGCTACAGAGGGACCTCGAGAAGCTTACGGGCAGGACAATTAAGGTGGCCATTCAGGAGATTGAACGCCCTGACCTAGAAGCGCCGCTTGTTGCTCAGGATGTGGCGATGCAAATCGAGGGACGAATTGTTCCTGCACGTGCGATGAAGGAAGTTATTCGCCGAGTGATGGGTGCCGGTGCGGAAGGGATAAAGATCAAGGTCAGCGGACGCCTCGGAGGAGCTGAGATTGCGCGGTCCATTACGATGATGGAGGGACGTGTGCCTTTGCAGACGATCCGTGCGGACATCGATTATGGTTTCACCGAAGCGCGGACTAAGTATGGAAACATCGGTGTTAAGGCATGGGTCTTCCGTGGAGAGCACGCATATGCCTCGCCGCAACGGGAGAAGGTGAACTAGTATGGCACTTCTGTCCCCAAAGAGGACCAAGTACAGGAAAGCCCACTGTGGCCGGACAAAAGGGAAGGCAACGCGTGGGTATGATATCGCTTTTGGTGAGTATGGTATCCAGGCGCTTGCGCCGGCATGGATTACCGCCCAACAGATCGAGGCCTGCCGTACTACCATTGCCCGTCAGACTCATCGCGACTCCAAGGTGTGGATCCGCGTGTTCCCGGATAAGCCGAGGACAAAGCATCCGGCTGAAGCGAGAATGGGGAAAGGGAAAGGAGCGGTCGATCATTGGGTCGCTGTCGTCAGGCCTGGTCGGATCTTGTTTGAGATTGCTGGAATCGGCGAAAAGGATGCGAAGCGTGTACATGAGTTGGTCAGTCACAAGCTGTCTATTCCCACCCGTCTGAAGCGAAGAACTATTCTGGGAGGCGAGAAATGAAGGCCGAAGAACTGCGAGAGCTTTCCAGAGATGAATTGGAGCAGAAAGTGCATGAGTTCAAGCGCAAGCTATTTAACCTGCGTTTTCAGAAGGTCGGCGGGGAGCTGGATAACACTGCTGAACTTGCGAAGACCCGCCAGGATGTCGCCCGTGCGATGACGCTCGCTTTGGAGAAGGCACGGGAGGAATCAAGATGAAGAAGATAAAGATTGGACGTGTGGTGAGTGATCGCATGGAGAAGACCATTGTGGTCCAAGTCGAGGAGAGCCGTTTTCATAGGCAATATCGTAAACACATAAGGCGACACTTCAAGTTCTATGCGCACGACCCGCAACAGGCAGCGAATGTTGGTGATGTAGTCAAGATAGAAGAGGCTCGCCCGCTCAGTCGACTGAAGCGCTGGCGATTGGTTGAAATAATCGAGAAAGCGGAGGCCTAGTCGTGATTCAGATGCAGACCGTGTTGCGTGTGGCGGACAATTCTGGAGCGAAACTGGTTCGCTGCATAAACGTTCTTGGCCCATCCAACCGCCGTTGGGGAGAAATTGGAGACATCGTCGTTGGTTCGGTGAGAAAGCGTCTTCCCACGAGTGACATCGAGAAGGGACAGCTTGTGAAAGGGGTTATAGTGCGTACACGCAGCGCCTACCGACGGAAGGATGGCACATTCATCCGATTCGATGACAACGCTATCGTGCTCATCAATCCGCAAGGTGAACCGGTGGGCACGCGCGTCTTTGGACCGGTTGCCCGCGAGCTGAGAGACAAGAAGATGATGCGGATAATTTCCCTCGCACCTGAGGTCCTGTAGGCAAGGAGTGAATGATGAGAAAGGTACGAAAAGGGGACCGGGTGAAGGTTATCTCCGGCAACGACCGGGGAAAGTACGGTAAGGTGATGATCGTTTACCCTGAGAAGGAGCGAATCATCGTGGAAAACGTGCACATGATCACCAAACACCAGCGAGCGACGCAGAACTTGCGTGAGCCGGGGATTATCAAGCGTGAAGGAACGATTAACATCTCCAATGTGCTCGTAGTATGCCCTGAGTGTGGAACGCCAACTCGCGTCGGTTTTGCCGAGGTGGACGGTGAAAAGATGCGCCAGTGCAAGCAATGCGGGGAGACGTTTAGGTAGAGATGCTACGCGAAAAGTTTGAGAAAGAAGTGGCTCCGCGGCTGATGAAGGAACTGGGCCTTGTAAATGTGATGCAGATTCCGCGTGTCGTGAAAGTAGCCATCAATATGGGAGTGTCAGACAAGGACAATCCGAAGGTATTGGAGGGCGCGGTAAAGAACTTGGCAAACATTACTGGGCAACACCCGGTGGTGACAAAGGCCAAGAAATCGATCTCTGACTTTCACCTTACGGAAGGGGATCCGATCGGGTGCAAGGTGACGTTGCGACGGGACAAGGCGTACGAGTTCCTCTATAAGCTGTTCAACGTCGTCTTCCCGGGAATCCGTGATTTTCGTGGACTATCATCGGCATCGTTTGACGGTCGAGGAAACTATACCCTCGGGTTGAATGAGCAGTTGGTCTACCCGGAGATCTCGTACAAGGAAGTTGTCTCCACGCAGGGGATGGACGTAACTATTGTCACCACGGCGCGGAATGACAAAGAAGGATACGCCCTGTTGAAGGGGCTTGGGTTCCCATTCAAGGACTAGGGGGATTATGGCGAAGAAGGCACTAATACTGAAGAGCAAGAAGGAGCCGAAGTATTCCACGAGAGGGTACAACAGGTGCAGCCTGTGCGGGCGTCCACATGCGTACCTCCGCGACTTTGGGCTTTGCCGGCTTTGCTTCCGCAAGCTTGCTCACACCGGGGAGATCCCGGGGATAAAGAAATCAAGTTGGTAGGTGTAGAGAAATGACGATGATTGCACATCCTGTTGCCGACATGCTGACCCGGATACGGAACGCAAACGCGATTTTCCACCCCGAAGTGTCGATGCCGCACTCAAAGATGAAGGAATCGATAGCGCGTATTCTGCAAGCGGAAGGGTATATCAATAGCTACGAGGTGATCCCAGGGGATCCACAGTCGGAGCTGTCGCTCAAGCTGAAGTATCAGGGCGAGCGGACTCACGCTAAGCGGGCGATCACGACGATCAGGCTGGTGAGCAAACCCAGCCGGCGGGTCTACGTGACGAAGGGAGATATTCCGCAGCCACTGGGAGGGATGGGGATCTGCATCCTCTCGACCTCACAAGGCCTACTCTCAGGGCATGAAGCGAAAGAACGGGGAACCGGCGGCGAGGTCCTCTGCGAGGTATTCTAAGGTGGTATGTAATGTCTAAGGTAGGGAAAGTTCCAGTTGCGATCCCCGATGGGGTCAAGGTCAGTGTTTCGCAGGCAGTAATCACTGTTGTGGGAAAGAATGGCCAGCTGGCGCAGGGGTTTCGACCCGACTTTGTGAGTATTGACGTTGAAAACGGTATGGCTACCGTGACGCGGAACAAGGAAGGAAAGCAGTACCGTGCCTTCCAGGGCCTGTACCGCAGTCTGCTCGCAAACATGGTCCATGGGGTGACGCAGAAGTGGGAGAAGTCACTGTTGGTAAAGGGGCTTGGATACAGAGCGCGCCTACAAGCAAGCACCATCACTCTCGACCTCGGTTACTCCAACCCAGCAGAATATGAGCTGCCCGAGGGAATCGAGGCTGAGCTTCCCAACCCTAACGAGATTATCATTCGAGGGATCGATAAGCAGCAGGTGGGACATGTCGCAGCGAAAATCCGAGCGTTGCGCAAGCCAAACGTATACAGCGGCAAAGGGATTCGATACAAGGATGAAGTTGTGCTGCATAAGGCTGGTAAGCTTGGCGGAGCCGGTACTGGGTAGGGAGAGTGAAATAAGATGTCAACGTTTGATAGGAAGGCGGAGCGCGTAAAACGTCACCTGCGTCTTCGCAAGAAGGTGCACGGGACTGAGGCACGGCCGCGGTTGTGTGTTAGCAAGAGCATTCGTCACATCTACGCACAAGTGATCAATGATGACGCGGGGCGAACCATGGTCTGCGCATCTACCTTGGACAAGGACGTGCGCGACAAGGTGAGCGGAAGCAACAAAGCCGCTGCCGAGCAGGTGGGACAGCTCTTGGCGCAGCGCGCAATGGAGAAGAAGATTGAGGCGGTCGTATTCGACCGGGGTGGACACCCGTATCACGGTGTAGTAGCTACTCTGGCTGAGACATGCCGGAAGGGAGGGCTGAGGTTTTGATCCCCAAACGTCCGCGTCGTCGCCCAGTCGACGAGTTTGAGAATGAGATAATCGACATCCGGCGAGTCAGTAAGGTGACCAAGGGTGGCCGGAACCTAAAGTTCCGTGTCACGCTTGTGGTCGGTGATCGCAAGGGACATGTTGGCGTAGGCCTCGGCAACACGACCGAGATACCGCTTGCGATTCAGCAGGCGATTCGCGACGCCAAGAAGAACATGATCACTGTCAATATGACTGGCGGCACACTCCCGCACGAAGTGATTGGTAAATTCAAGGCAGGAAATGTGCTATTGAAGCCGGCCCATCCTGGGACGGGGATAATCGCTGGTGTGACGGTGGGCGCGATTTGCCGATTGGCGGGTGTCAAAGATGTGTTGACTAAGTCCTTGGGAACGACAAATCCTCTGACCTTATCCAAGGCGGCCATTCAAGGGTTGAGCCAGTTGCGCAGTCGTGAAGATGTAGAGAGGCTGCGTGGACGTGTGGCAAAGGCGCGGGAGGAGAGCAAGGATGAAGCTTAATGAACTGCGCCCTACAAAAGGAAGCGTGCATTCGAAGAAGCGCATTGGGCGGGGCTATGGATCCGGGCGAGGCGGACACGAAAGCGGCAGCGGAAACGCTGGTCAGAACTCCCGCAGTGGTGGCGGCACTCGGCCTGGGTTTGAAGGTGGTCAGACTCCTATCTGGATGCGGTTTCCCAAGCGTGGGTTTCGCAACTATACGCGGATACAATACGCCTGCGTGAATGTGGATACGCTGGCCGAGCGGTTCGAGGCGGACGAAGAAGTAACGATGGAAGCCTTGCTCGCAAAACGCCTTATTAAGGGACGGCCGAGGAAGCTGAAGGTATTGGGTAGAGGAGAATTGAACAAGGCTCTTACCGTGCATGCTCATCGGTTCACCAAGCAGGCGCGGGGCAAGATCGAGGGTGCAGGCGGAAAGGCAGAGGTGGTGTAGGCATGTGGGAGAAGCTTAGTCACCTGTTCCGTGTACCAGAGCTGCGCAAGCGTATCCTGTTTACCCTGGCAGCAATAATCATCTTCCGGCTTGGTACGCACATTCCTGTGCCGGGAGTTGATCCCGAAGCGCTGAAGGACTTCTTCG
This sequence comes from uncultured Thermotogae bacterium, assembly GCA_964596555.1. Lineage (GTDB taxonomy): Bacteria > Bipolaricaulota > Bipolaricaulia > UBA7950 > UBA9294 > M55B144. The sequence goes on along the minus strand of CAZQUT010000004.1, from coordinate 6,176 downwards.
CCAGTCAGGGTGGAGGAATATTCGACTTTTTGAACATGTTCACTGGGGGAGCTCTACAGCGATTCTCGCTCTTTGCGCTGGGCGTGATGCCTTACATCAACGCCTCGATTATTTTCAGCCTACTCACTTCTGTTGTGCCGAAGCTAAAAGAGATGCAGCAACAGGGACGTGAGGGACAGCGCAAGATTACCCTCTATACACGTTGGGCCACGCTTGGCTTGGCGATTGTGCAGGCAGCGACAATGAGCATGCTGATCGTCAACGCGGGCTTGAGTAGCGGTGGAGTATGGTTCTACATAACGTCGGTGATCACCCTGACCACGGGGACGATCTACCTGATGTGGCTCGGTGAACGGATGACTGAGAATGGCATCGGCAACGGTATCAGCATGATAATCATGATCGGCATTCTTGCGCGATTCCCGGCGCAGCTTGCTTCGGCCTACAACGACATCACCACTGGGACAGTGAGCCCATTCTGGGGGGTAGCGATGATCGTGCTGTTCGCTGTAGTCATTGGTGGTGTGACGATGATTCAACAGGGTCAGCGTAAGATAGTGGTTCAGTACGCAAAGCGCACATCGGGGCGACGGGTCTATGGTGGGCACATGTCGCATTTGCCAATCCGGGTCAATCAGGGCGGGGTTATCCCAATCATCTTCGCGTCTGCGCTGCTGACGATTCCGCTAACCCTTACCCAGTTCATTCCGGCTCTTTCGTTTCTCACTCCATACGTGATTAATGGAAGCATGACCTACATCATCGCCTATGTGATCCTGATCTTCTTCTTCACCTACTTCTACAGTTCGATCGTCTTCGATCCGAAGGATGTGGCGAAGAACGTACGCGATTCCGGAGGGTTTATCCCCGGGGTTCGTCCGGGAAAGCCAACGGCTGATTACATCTCGGGCGTTCTTAACAGGATCTTGCTTGTCGGCGCTGTGTTCCTGGCTGGAATTGCTGTGTTACCGTATCTCTTTGCTTGGGTGAGCGGGATCCGCGGCATGTATCTAATCGGTGGAACTTCGTTGTTGATCGTAGTTGGTGTCGGTTTGGACACGATCATGCAGATCGAGGCTCACTTGGTGATGCGACACTATGAAAGTTTGACAAAGTCGGGCGGATTGCTTGGACGAAGGAAGGGATAGGGATGCTCAAACGAATTACCCTCCTCGGCCCTCCGGGAGCGGGGAAAGGGACACAGGCAAAGCTCCTTGCTGCCAAGAATGGGTTGATGCACCTGTCGACCGGTGACATTCTGCGCGATGAAGTGGCGCGCGATACCGAGCTTGGAAGGTTGGCAAAGGGATACATGAACCGCGGTGATCTGGTACCGGATACGTTGATTATAGACATGATAAAGGGGCGTTTGGACGAAGATGGCGGGTTTATCCTCGATGGATTCCCGCGTACTGTCACCCAGGCCGAGGCGCTGGAAAAGATCATATCGATCGATGTGGCGATCAACATCGCGCTTTCCCGCGAGGAAGTAATACGCCGCCTCTCGTCACGGCGTGTCTGCCGTGACTGCGGGAAGATCTACAACCTCCTCTACAATTCACCGAAGAACGAGGGCGTCTGTGATGCCTGTGGTGGGGAACTCTTCCAGAGGGATGACGATAGACGCGAGGTAATTGAGAATCGGTACGACGTATATATAGAAGCGACTGCTCCACTGATCAACTTCTACAAGGAACGTAGCTTATTGAAGAATGTAGACGGCTCACAGTCAACAGAAGTTGTATCTAATCAGATATTGGTAGCACTTCGCAGTTCATGATTACGGTAAAGGCACCTGCAGAGATCGCCAAGATGCGTGAGAATGGGAGGCTGCTGGCCTCCTGTTTGCATGAAGTGTGTATGCACGTTGCTCCGGGGAAGAATACGGAGTACCTCGATCGACTGGCAGAGGGGTTGATAAGGAAGCAGGGGGCAATCCCCGCGTTCAAAGGTTACAATGGATTCCCCGCGACGATCTGTGCATCGATCAACGCGGAGGTCGTGCATGGGATCCCGTCCAGGGAACGTACCCTCAAGGATGGAGATATTCTCTCGATTGACATTGGTCTTGTAAAAGACGGATTCTACAGTGACATGGCGACTACCGTTCCTGTGGGAGAGATTAGTGCACAGGCGCAACAGCTGCTGCAAGTAACCAAGAAGAGCTTGTGGCAAGGGCTAGAACAGGTTAGAATTGGTAATCGTTTATCGGACATCTCGCACGCCATCGGTGCCTTTGTGGAGAACGAAGGGCTGTATGTCGTGACTGAGTATGTCGGACACGGGATAGGAAGGGAGCTTCACGAGGATCCCCAAATCCCAAACTATGGCCCACCAGGTCGCGGTCCGCGGCTGCGGTCAGGGATGGTATTTGCCATTGAACCGATGGTGAAGCTTGATCCTGAACCGACCAGGGTTCTTGATAACGGTTGGACCGTTGTCACGGCGACAGGAGGGTTGGCGGCACACTTTGAACATACAGTTGCCCTAACAGATGCAGGGTTGGAGATCTTGACCCTAGGAGGTGAAGAGAGGCGTAGTGGCTAAGGCGAAAACAGGTAGACGTGACCAGAGAAGAACAGCGGCCTCGACGCTCGGACAGAGCAAGGATGTGATTCGCCAGCGGGGAGAAGTTGTAGAGAGTCTTCCCAGCTCGATGTTCCGGGTGCAGCTCACAAATGGGCACGTGGTTTTGTGTCATATTTCAGGCAAGATTCGCAAGCACTATATCCGCATATTGACCGGAGATCGTGTGATAGTAGAATTCTCGCCGTATGACCTGACCAAGGGACGAATTGTGTATAGGGAGAGTTAGCCACAGCGTAACTTAAGATGAAAGTTCGTAGCTCAGTAAAGAAGATGTGTGCTAGTTGCAAGGTTATTCGACGCAAAGGTCGTGTGATGATCATTTGCAAGAATCCCAAGCATAAGCAACGACAAGGCTAGGGGGAGTGAACTATGGCGCGAATTGCCGGGGTCAACCTGCCCAATGACAAGAGAATAGAAATTGGACTGACTTATATCTTTGGGATTGGGCGAGTGCGTGCAACAGAGATCGTCGAAAAGACCGGGATGTCGCCGGATGTGCGCGTCAAGGATCTGACCGAAAAAGAGGTAGCCAGCCTGAGACGCGAGGTGGAAGAGTTTGTTGTGGAAGGAGATCTGCGCAGGCGGGTTTTTTCCAGTATCCAACGACTGAAGGACATCAACGCGTATCGTGGGATTCGTCATAAGAGGCGCCTTCCGGTGCGAGGACAACGTACGAAGTCTAATGCCCGTACCTGGAAAGGTCCGCGGCCGGCTAAGGCAGGAAAGAAGAGGTAGGAATGGCGAAGAATATCAAACTTGATCGGGCGATTGTCCATATTCATGCGACCTACAATAATACAATCATTACTGTATGCGACACGAATGAGAACCCAATTACGTGGAAGAGTCCAGGGATGGTGGGATACAAGGGATCCCGAAAGGGTACGCCATTTGCCGCGCAGGTGGCAGCTGAGTCTCTCGTGCGCGAAATGAAGGACTACGGAATTCGTTCTGTGAGCATTGCTGTCAAGGGAACAGGATCTGGGCGGCAGTCCGTGGTGCAGACGATCAAGGGGTCGGGCATCCGGGTGGAAGAGGTAAAGAACGTTACGCCGGTTTCTCACAGCAGCATCAAAGGGAGACGATAATGGGAAGGGATACCGGGCCGAAGTGCAAGAAGTGTCGTCGAGAGGGCGAGAAGCTGTTTCTGAAAGGGGAGCGATGCTACACGCAGAGTTGCCCCATGTCTGGTCGCAGTTCGCCCCCGGGAGAACGTGCGAAGAAACACCGCCCGCGGCGAAGTCAGTATCAGCTGCACTTGCGTGAGAAGCAGAAGACGCGTCGTATCTATGGCATACGCGAGAACCAGTTCCGCAGCTATGTTGCCTGGGCAAAGCGCCAAAAAGGAGTCACTGGCGAGGCTTTGCTTACACTGCTTGAACGTCGCTTTGACAACGCCGTCTATCGTGCCGGATTTGCGTCGTCGAGAGACCAGGCGCGACAGATGATCACGCATGGCCACTTTGAGATGAACGGACGGGCGACGAATATCCCATCGGTCTTGTTGCGTGAAGGGGACACGGTTGCGGTCAAGGAAGGACGGCGAGCTCGCGTTAAGGGGATTCTAGAGGCGAACAAGAAGCGCGAGGCTCCGAGCTGGCTGGAGAGGAACGTCGACGCGATGAAGTTTCAGACGATCGCTCCTCCGAATCTAGAGGAGACAGGCTACACGATCGCAGCGAACTTGATAGTTGAGTTCTACTCCCGCTAGGAGGTGGACATGAACGAGTTAGTCTTCCCTCAAGAGATAAGACTTGAAGAGCTACGCGATGATTATGGTCGTATAGTCATTGAGCCTCTTGAGCGCGGATTTGGAGCGACTCTTGGGAACAGCATGCGGCGCACGCTGCTCTCGTCGATTCCTGGGGCAGCCGTGGTTCGTGTGAACTTTGCAGGCAAGCACCATGAATACGATACTATCGAAGGGGTTAAGGAAGACATTCTGGAGATCATCCTTAACCTCAAAGGGCTAGCTTTGCGACTTGTCGGCGATGACCTGAAACGTCTAACGTTAGAGAAACACGGTCCGTGCGATGTAACGGCGGCCGATATCGAGGTTCCTCCCGGCGTCAAGGTGATCAATCCCGAGTTGCACATCGCCACCCTAAACGCGAAGGGAGAATTGGAGGTAGAGCTTGAGGTGGAGACGGGGTACGGGTATCGTCCCGCCGAGATGAACCGCCTCGATGATTCTCCGTTGGCCATCATACCGATCGATGCCGACTTCTCGCCGGTTAGTCGGGTGAACTTCACTGTGGAGGACACGCGCGTTGGTGGGAAGACGGGGTATGAGAGGCTGATCCTCGAGTTGACTACGGACGGTGGTATCAAGCCGGAAGAGGCACTATCCGAGGCGTCACTGATCTTGCGGCGTCATCTGGAGCTGTTCCAGGGGTTTGCTGAGCATCCGTACGGACTTGCTCCGGAGAAGACCGAAGAAGAGGAAGAGGGTGCGCTTGGGATCCTACTGAGCGAGCTAGATATAGACCAGCGGGCGTGCAATCTGCTGCAAGAGGCGGAGATTAACACCCTGGCTGAGCTGATCGAGCGACCGCGGGAAGAGCTTCTTGACATCCATGGCTTTGGAGGAAAGACCTTGAGCAAGGTGGAAGACCGATTGAAAGAGCTTGGTTACTCACTCAAGGACGAAGGGGAGATCTAAGATGAGACATAGGTGGGATAAGGACAAGATGGGGTTGATGCGTCAGCATCGCAAGCGCGTGTTGGCGAGTATCGCCACCGGTCTTATCATGCACGACAAAGTTGACACAACGCTCAATCGGGCAAAGGCTGGGCAACGGTACACCGAGAGGCTGATCACCCTGGCGCGTCGGGGCGACTTGCACGCGCGCAGAACCGTGTTCTCGCGTTTGCAGGACAAGCAGGCTGTGGACAAGCTGTTCTCCGAGATTGGCGAGAAGTACAAGGATCGTAACGGCGGATATACGCGCGTGGTGAAGCTGGGACCACGTCGCGGTGACGGAGCTGAGATCGCACGTTTGATGTTCGTCTGAACACCGATTTTCGCGTTCACTCTAGGCTAGTGATTCTGGCTGACTGGTGACATATGTGTTTAGCGTCCCAATATGGCAAGAGACAAGGCCGTACTACTGGTCTTGTCTTTCTTGTTGTAGCTTGGGCACATCGTAGGCTGACGTAAGCATGTATGACGGTTGTTATGAACTCTCTGACTGTCAGAATGCTAACGATGCGCTCTCTCGGTTGGGAAGTCAGCCGCGCAAAGCACTCGTAAGTTGGCCACGTCCGGTGAAGGTAGTGTATCGTTCCATCCTCGGTTGACTGATCAACCAGCCAGCTGCTCGACCAGCATCGGTTCCTCCTTCGATTCACTTAGTTTCTTCCCGTTGAGTTTGACTGGTCTTCACTTGAGCCTTGCGTAAGAGGCTCAAGGACATGTGCCTGAGGGCGATCATCCGCTCGGCGTCTTGTTCGGCAAGCACCGCACCGACCAGGCGGATGATTGCTGCGCGATTGGGGAAGCTACACGCCACATCAGTGCGTCGTCGGACGTCCCGGTTAAGTGGCTCCTGTGGGTTGTTCGACCGGATCTGTCGCCAGACTGCCTT
>CAZQUT010000003.1:0-28632 GCA_964596555.1 uncultured Thermotogae bacterium | reverse complement strand
GGCTCGTCGGGTAATCGGTCTCGTCCACAGAGACCTCGTAATCGAACCCATCTGGAAGATGTTCACTGATTGCACGATACATCTTGCCGGCAAACTCGACTGCAACGCCATACTTAAGCGCAGCGCGGAAGAGGGCATCTTCCGTAAATCGCAGTTCTCCCAGTTCCGGAATCAAAAACGGACGATCGATGTACTCCCGTCTCCATTCATCGGCTTGGTTCAGCGCAGAGAAGCGCTGTCGCAGTTCCTCTCCTGACATTTCCTCCACTGCCACTACGTGATCCGATGGATCGCAGGTGAAGAACGTGTATCCGATATCCGCGGCCTCAAGCGCATCCTCAACGTGCTTTAGGTGATCGGCATCCGCCCCAAATCCTCCCTTATAGCCTTCCTGGAACGCCCCGAAGATCGCACTTGCCAAGACTTGCGTAAACGTGCGTCCGGTGCGAGCGTTCTCCCGCACCGATTGCTGGGCGAGGATCGGAAAGACGAGAGTCTTGCCGAGCGCTCTGATGTGGCCCGGCGTGGCCAAGCCAAGCCGGTCGCCGAACCCGAAGCTCGGTCGATCGGCAGGGATGCGCTGAGGATTGAGCCACGGGAAGATGCCTGTCAGATCTTGGGCCAAGCGCGGGGTGAGAGCGTAGAAAGTCCCACCAGCGAGTGGTTCTCCTCCGGAAAATGGCGATTCTCCCTGGACGTAGAGCCCCTTCTCTTCGTCGGATCGCTTCACCACACAGAACGCGGTGTCTCCCTTCTTCTGAAGCGAAGCTTCATAGAGTTGCCACCCTGAGGGTAGATTACAAATGCTCATTTCCACTCTCCTCTCAGTCCTGTTGGTGCATTGATAAGGGCCTCTAAGCTGGGCTTAGGAAGCGGTTCGAGTACTAGCACCTGCTGATAACTTATTGCTGCCAGCGCGTCCCATACCTGCTCGAAATCTAGGTGCCCATATCCTGGGACCCAGCGGTTGGAATCGGCAAGATGAACGTGGAACAAGCGATCTTTGGCACTACGAAATGCTTCGCCGATGTTCTCCTCTTCAATATTGGCGTGGAAGGTATCGGCAAGGATTCCGAGATTCTCTGCCCCAACCCTGTCGATGACATCAAGGGCATCGGCTACATTGTTGATCAACCGGGACTCATACCGATTGAGCGGTTCGAGGGCGAGCCGGACTTCGGGAGCGTGCTTCGTACATTCACGCAACGCATCAACGAGCAGTTCCACGCTGCCATCAGCGCCACGCAGTGAACCAATAATCACCACAGCGTCAAAGCGTGCAGCGAAGTCCATATGAGCCTCTATTCGCTCGATCGTTCGACGACGGATCTTCTCATCAGGGCTAGTGAGGGACAGCCCTTCCAGTCCCGCTGCCTGACCCGTGGTGATAGAAAGGAGGCGGAGGCCCTCAGAATCGAGGGCCTCCTTGGCGGTATTAGGATCGATATTGGTGGGATCGGTTATCGCTAACTCCACACCATCGTATCCAGCAGTCTTGATCCGTCTCAGAGCCTGCCGCCAGTCTTTCGGGGCAAACGGAGAGAACGGGGTCGGATCCTGCAAAGGAACGATCATCCCCAATGGCCAATTACGCATCTAGAACCCTCGTCGGGCCAGTGCATAGACCGGCTTCCAACCCGGGGAGCCAGGCTCCTTCAGGTAGGGCTCCATCTCCTCTTTCGTACGCGTTGTGATCTCCTCTATGGGAGGAAGTTTCCCTGGCGGGAACGCCTCGAGGATCTCGTCGTGAACAAGCGTCAAGTAGCGAAGAATCGCAGCTGTCGGCCTCTTTGCCTTCTTGGGATCGGCAAGGGCGGGTTTTCCCACCGCTCCATGCGGAACAGCGGCAAGCTCAATTGCCATTTGTCCCTCTCCTTCGGACCATCGATGTGGACGGCTATACGGGTCGACCGAGGTGTCGAAGTGTCCACCGGGCAAGTAGTTCTTCCCTTCTCCGCCGATGGCATGATCCATATCGATCATGCCCTTCGGGAAGAGTAGCAATCCGAGCGATGTCTCCGCTTCGGCGGAGTGGATAAAGTCCGTCTCCCAACCGGTCCGCTCGCATGGCACGAAGAACTCACGCACGCAGCGGTGCCAGTCGAAGATCTGATAGATCCCAGGAAGCTGGTAGCGGTACATGAACTCGTGCAGCGCCGATTCAAGCATCCACAGTTGACCGTGGTTGTTGATGATCAACTGCTTGCGGAACCCATCGTTCCACAGCCCAAGCATCGTGTTGATCAACGTCTCGCGCACGACCTCCTCGGGCATAATTACCGTTCCGGGCATCCCTACGTGATGGTAGGGGTGGCCACCATAGTTGAGCGGGGAGTACACGAGGTTCACAGGTGCTCCCTTCTTCGCCGTATACCTTCGCACTCCTTCGATAAGCTGCGTCACCTGGAACAGGTCGTGCCCGGAGCAGGAGTGATCGCCATGTCGCTCCGTAGAGGCAACGGGGATTATGACAATATCGTTCTTCCGTCGGTTCTCCTCTACCTTCGCGCGTGGAGTTGTCTGAATGTATGATCCCGGAGTCACCATCTCAGAAGGACCAGGGATACCGTACTCCGCGAGGATCTGGTCGATCTGCTCTTCAGATGCGTCCCAGATTTCCTTCTTCAACCGTCCGACTTGTGAATCCTCAAATACCACCTGAGGAAGCTCTGTTGTAAGCCACTTGGCCATTTCTCCTCCTTTACGGCTTGATGACGATCTTCCCATCTTCGCGTTTGCACGCCTTCGCAAGGGCATCGAGTGCCTGAGAGAGTGGGAAGGTAGAAGTGATGATCTTGGAATTGTCGATAAGACCAGAGCCCATCATCCTTATTACTGACGGGAAGATGGCATGGCCGGAATGACCCTGCGCGCCAAACAATTGACCACGGCGGACCTGGAAGTTCTCCAGGTACATCGGTACTCGCGTTGCTGCGCGACCAATCTGAGCGATCTTACCGTTGATTGCCAGTGTCTTTTCCATCTCCGGGATCGTCTTGTCCGGTGCTCCTGCTGCCTCAACCGAGAGGTCAGCTCCCGCACCGCCGGTCAGATCCATTACCACTTCAGAAGGAGAGACTTCGAGCGGATTGTACACCGCATCCGCTCCGACTTTCTTCGCCAATTCCCGCCGCGGCGCGGATACCTCAAAGGAGATTACCTTAGCCGCTCCGGATGCCTTGGAGAGCTGGATCGCCCCCAGGCCGATCGGGCCGGCGCCGTAGACAACAACATACGCGCCAGGACGGAATCCACCCGCTCGTTCGAATATCCCGTTGTACGCAACACACGTGGGCTCAGTTGTTGCGGCAACATTCCATGCCGTCTCTTCGTCGGAATAGCGCTCAAAGATGGAGTCGATACTCCAGCACAGCTTCGCCGGTACAACGATGTATTCCGCCATCGCCCCGTCAATTGTAAATCCTATTTCCTCCAGATTCGCGCAGTGATTAGGAAACCCGTCACGGCAAGCTCGGCAATAGCCACACCACACCATCTCTTCGGCCGTCACTCGATCCCCAACCTTGAACTGCTTCCCTTCTGGCCCAGGACCTATCTCCATAATCTCACCGGAGAACTCGTGCCCGATGATCGCCGGAAACTTGGTAAGGCCAGGATAGAGGATGTAGTCGTCGGAGTCATGCTCGTAGAAGTGGATGTCCGAGCCGCATATCCCGCAGGCGTGAATCTTCAGCAAGACCTCACCTGGGCCAGGCTGCGGCTTTGGAACGTCCTTCATTTCAAGCTTCGGATGACGCCAGATATTGAATCCGGCCACTGCCTTTCCTGTTCTCTTCTCAAATTCTGAGACCTGATAACCCGGTCGCGGCTCCCACTGAGCCGATAGTACTAGTCCCTTCATTACTCCTCCTTTGCAAACGTTTGTATTGCGGATTATAACAACGCCTTGGCAAATAGCAAACTGCTGTTATTTCCCTTGGGATGCACCTTCCAATCGATGTAGCTCGCTTATGCTCTTCTGGACCTCATTGACCGTTTGCTCGTACCAACCCGGCCCTTTCATTACTGCAAATGGATCGGGTCCGGGCGCGGTGCATTCAACGATGATCGGGCGAGAGTAGTTTGCTTGTTCAAGCCCGCGCAAGATATCTGAGAACGGGATGTGCCCACGCCCAACTGCTCGACGGTTAGAGTCCGCCACATGGAACAGGAACAGCTTCTTGCCAGCGGTCTTGATTGCACCGACAAGATCCTCCTCCTCGATGTTCATGTGGTACGTGTCGAGAAGGATCCCTACCTTCGAAGCGCCAACTTCATCCACGAATGATTGCATCTGGGCTGCCGTGTTCAGGAGATGCGACTCGTAGTGGTTAAGTCCCTCCAACGCGATGCGTAGGCCCAGTTCTTCGGCTCGTGCAGAGATTAGACTAACCTCTTCTGCTAGGAGTCGTTCTTCCTCTGCCTGTCCCGAAATAGCGCGCAGACGACCTACCGCACCATGACAGCCGATCAGAGGAGATCCCAGCTCGGAGGCGTAGTCAAGGAGGCGCAGATAATAATTGCGAGCCTTGGCTCTGATGTCGTCCTCCGGGTGCGCAAGATCGACACTATCCGGGGTGAGAGAGAAGACGGAGAGGCCATGCTCGGAGAGAACGTGCTGCGTCGCACGTGCTGGATAGCGTTTCCAGTTGGCGAAGAGCTCTATCCCATCGTAGCCCAACCCTGAGAGAAGCTCTGCAACCCGCAGCAGCGGAGTATCCCCGAATATCCAACTGCACACTCCGTATCGCACATCGCCTCCTTCTACAGATTGAGGCCCGGATCGATCTCCTCCAGCCGCACGGGCCTGTTCTCGGCAAGGGAAAGCTTGGCCGCGTAACCTATGACCACGGGGATCTTGCCGTCACGTCCGCTGACCTCAGGGGGTTCCCCTTTTTCGATTGCTCGGATGAACGATTCTGCCTCTGCCACGTAGGCATCCACGTAACGATCGGTGAAGAAGTGGTACAGCGCAGATGAATGATCACCCTCTGAACCGCTCAGTACGGCGGTGTCAGGCTTGGGATTGGAGACCACGATTGTCCCCTTCTCCCCAAACACCTCCGCACGTTGATCGTACCCGTACACAGCTCGACGAGAGTTATCTATCACTCCGAGCGCCCCGCTCTTGAAGTGCAGGGTGACAACAGCAGTGTCAACATCTCCGAGCTCACCGATGCGCGGATCGACGAGAACGGCTCCCGACGCATAGACCTCCTCCACCTCGTCCTGCATCAGGTAACGAGCCATATCGAAATCGTGGATCATCATGTCGAGGAATATGCCCCCCGATGTCTTGACGTACCCCGGTGGGGGTGGCTCAGGGTCGCGGCTCGTGATTCGCAGCACGTGAGGTTGTCCGATCTTGCCTCCAGCGACCAAATCGTGTGCACGGTGGAAGTTTGGGTCGAAGCGCCGGTTGAAGCCAATCTGCAGCGATACACCGGCCTTTTCGACAGCTGCAAGTGCTCGATCGATCGTTGGGAGATCGAGTGCGATCGGTTTCTCGCAGAAGATGTGCTTCCCTGCCTCCGCTGCCTGCTCGATCAAGGACGCATGTGTGTCAGTGCTCGTGCAGATGAACACTGCATCGATTCTCGGGTCATCGAGTATCCGACGCGGGTCATCAAGAGCGCTTGGAATTGATAGCTCCTGCGCGCACTTCTTCGCTGCCTCGGGGAATACATCGGCAACCGCGACTATCTCCGCTCCGTTGACGCGGTGGCTTAGGTTCGCTGCGTGCAGCCGTCCAATACGCCCAGCGCCAATCAGCCCTATCTTGATGTTGCTCATCTAGACCTCCTTGGCTACTTCGTTCAATAATTGACTTGCCCGACGAAATGCATCCTGGGCAACCATCTCCGGCTCGCCCAGTCCGTACTTGGGGTGAAAGACCTCCACCGAAAACGGCCCAGCGTAGCCCGTATCCACAATTGCCTTGACGTAGCCTGCGAGTGGAAGTCCTCCCTCCCCCGGAAGCACGCGGTCAGAATCAGTGATCTCTGCCACTTGCTTCCCGGCGGTCAGTGCGTCTGAGAGGTGAACCAGACCGATTGCCTCTGTTGGCAGCGAAGCAATTTGCCCTGGATCGGTACAACCAACCGCAAGGTGAAAAGTGTCAAGAACGAGGGGAAGACCGGCTCCAGAGGCGACAGCACGCGCTTCCCCTAGAGATGGGAATGCGTGCTCGGCAAATCCGATGAATTCGTACAACAGGCTAACACCGTGTTTGCTCCCTAGAACACTGATCTCCGCCAGGAGTTCCTGCGCAGCGGAAAGGGACGGCCTTCCCTTTCCGGGGACAATGATCACCTGCCGTACGTTGAACTGCTCAGCAAGCGAGAAGATCTCCTCTGCTCGCGCGAGCAAACGATCGGGCGCAAGCTCGAATAGGCCTTCGAGAGCGTTCAGCGGAAGCCAAGAAAGGCCGGCATCGGAAAGAGAATCAAGCACATCCTTCCTACACCCACGTTCTTCGCAATCGGCAAGGGTGGGAATGCGCGGTTCGTAGAAGGAAAATCCAGCCTCTCTTGCCGCGGTCAAGCCCGCTTCAAGGCTCGCTCGCACGATCGTTGCCCCATTCAATCCAAGCGAAAACTCCTTGTGACTCATTCTCTGCTCCTAGAGTAGTGATTCAAGCTCGCTTATCTGGGAGATGACCGCATCGGCACGCACCTGCAACTCGGGTCCACTGTACGCCATCGCCACCCCCAGCCCAGCCCGCTCAATCATCGACAGATCGATCATCTGATCTCCAACGGCCACTGTGTCCGCAAGCGGGATATCCAAGTACTCGCAGAGCCAGGCGAGTGCGTTACCTTTCGATGCTCCTGGCGGGAGGACCTCCACGTACTTCTTCTCCGAACGCATGATGGTAAGTTCGGGGGCTACACTGCGAAGCTCGTCCTCAAAAGGCGGAAGCTCTGTTGGGTCACCGATGAATAGCATCTTGATAGGTTCCACCGCCAAGACTTCCGCCTCATTCTCAATCACTTTGCCCGAAAGGCCTTCCCGCGCGAAGAATGCTTCGATCTGGGCTGTCATTTTCGACACGTAGACGAGTGGATCATCAAGAGAGCGATAGATCTGAGGGTGAACTGGAAAACCCCTTGCCGCAGCGAATACTCTGCGAGCAAGCTCTCCGGGTACATGCTCTTCGTGAAGCGCTTGCTTCTCCACTGGATCGTAGACTACCGCGCCATGATAGAGAATAACCGGGGTCGTTATTCCAATGACATCGATCCATGGCGAAGCGGCGCTGACGGACCTTCCTGTGGCAAGTGTCACGCGGCTCTGTTTGGAGAGTCGTACTAGGAACTGTCTAGTAGATGAGGACAGCGTCCCATCGCGCTCCAGCAGGGTTCCATCGACGTCAAGAGCAAACAGCTTGTAGTCTGTATTCATTCGTCCCTTGGAAGCACAGGTGCCCTCGCTAGAGCTTACCCATGAGTTCGAGAACTTCAGAGAGATCGCGATGGAATGGGCCAGGCTCTTCCAGCTTGAGGGTCGTGAGTGCTGCAGCGAAACGCACTGCCTGCGCGGGAGAATCTCCGAGCAATCGGCGTCCAAAGTAGGAAGAGAAACAGCTATCTCCCCGTCCGGTTCGTCCGGCTAGCGAGCGCGGACGGAATGGAGCTTCCACCACTTCATCGCCGATCTGCACCATGACCCCTTCCTGATGGGTGAGAACGACCTCTTTAGCTCCCCAATCGCGGAGGATCTTCGCTGCCTTGTAGCGATCCGTCTCTCCTGTGACTGTTGCCGCCTCACGGTTATCCACCTTGAGATAGTGTATTAGAGGGAGTACTTCGCGCGCCTGTTCCCAGCGATCACCGATTAACTCCTTGTTCACTTCTTTGCGCAAGAACCCCTGTGCATCGACAGCCAGTGGGCCGCGCGAAGCAATTTCTTTGAGGAGCGGCAGATCGACCTCGCCAGGGACGATCGTCCCCATGTAGTAAACGCGTGCATCGACGGGCGGCAGGTCTTCAGCGGTGAACGTACCGGCAAATCCGAGCAAGTAGCAAGTTCGCCCATCGGAATTGCGGTCTGGGATGATGTTCTCTATCCCGGTTGTCTCTTCGGTAAATATGGGAAGGATTTCAGCACCGGCCTCCTTCAGATCATCCAACAGCCCAATGTCTTGTTTGGCCACGCGCGTCAACACAGCGATATCCAGTCCCAGCTTGCGCAGGACCATTCCACCGTAGTAGATCGCACCTCCGGTGGCATCCGTCCGCTCCCCCTCGACCACAATCCTGCCCTTATCAATGTGTCCGATGCACAACACATCTACTTTCTTAGTCATTTCTCCCCCTTAGATTAAGTCGCCCCATGCGGCTTCTTTGCTAACGTTTGCATTATAGGCTGCAACTATGCCAAGGTCAATCATTCTGGTTGGGACGAGTGCTGGTGCTGCGCACGACAAGATGAGGCTCGAGGACACGATACAATGGTGCAGTATCCTCCTTGCTGAGTACGGAGAGGAGCCATTCAGTGGCGATCTTTCCCATCTCAAACGTGGGCTGGGCAACAGTAGTTAGCTGAATGCGTGGAAGCGATGCGTAGGATATGTCGTCATATCCTACAAGTGAGAGGTCTTTTGGAACAGAGAGGCCGAGCTCATCCGCGGCTTCCAGCACCCCGAGGGCGGTCACATCGTTCGCGGCAAAGATTGCCGCCGGGCGATTCTCAAGAGAAAGAATCCGCTTGCCGGCCTCACGACCGGCAGCCTGGGTGAAGTCAGCATAGCAGACCCAAGCGTCATCCGCGGAGAGGCCATGCTGGCGAAGGACCTTCCGATAGGTTGCCCTCCGATCGCGGCTCGACTGAACGTTCGCTGGCCCACCGATGAAACCTATCCTGCTATGGCCAAGTTCGATCAGGTGCTCCACCGCGAGACGCGCGCCTGCGCGATCATCGCCAATTACATAAGACGTGTTCACATCTTGGCATATACGAGATACGAGTATAAAAGGTGTCTCTGTCTGTGAAAGGCTCTTCGTAGACGGGTCATTGAGTGTGGCCGTGGCAAGGACAAGGCCATCCACCTGCTTGCGGCGCAGGAGGCTGATGTAGCTTGCCTCGCGGCTGGTGGACCCATTCGTGTTACACAGGATGACTCCATAACCGGCGGCATCCGCAGCTTCGCCGACTCCACTGGCGATATCGGCAAAGAAGGTATTGGTGATGTCTGGGATGATCAGCCCAATTGCCTCCGAAGAACCCTTAACCAGCGCTCGCGCAAGTTCGTTTCGCTCGTAGCCCAGACGCTGCGCAGCCATACGAACCTTTTCTCCTGTCTCATCGCTGATGAGCGGGCTACCGCTCAGTGCGCGGGATACAGTTGAGGGAGACACACCCACGTCTCGCGCGATGTCCTTGATGGTGACCATTGCTCAACTCCTCTCAGTGTTGCTCCGCTAAAGGCAGCGAGAGGGTAACGTCCCAGCATGATCGCGGCAAGGGAGGCCCCTTTGGTGAACTATCCTTCGCGGGGGAGGGGTATCGTACGAATCATGAAGTATAATGACGGGTAATGAACTGCGTACTCATGCTAGGCCGAGAGCACTGTCCGGTGAATGAGGTGGATCACAGACTATCAACAAGGCGTAACCCGCTGAGGAGGACACATGCGCTACAGGAGACTAGGAAAGACTGACATAAAGGTGTCGGTAATCGGGCTCGGCACGTACCAATTTGGCGGACGCTGGGGAAAGACGTTTACAAAGGAGGAAGCGGCAGAGATGGTTGCCACGGCAAAAGACAATGGCGTTACCCTCTTGGACACCGCGCCGTGCTACGGCATAAATCATCTCGCCGAGACGCTGGCTGGATGCGCTATCGCGTCTTCGCGCAGCCATTGGATTATTGCCACGAAATTCGGACATGAGAAGATAAGCCCAACGCAGAACAAGCAGGCTTGGACGGCTGCGGAGGTACAGCAGCAGTTGGAAGCATCGCTACGCGCTCTTGGGACGGATTACATCGATCTATACCAATTCCACTCCGGTTCTAACGAGGTGTTCGATAACGATGAGCTATGGACGATGCTTGACAAACAGAAACAAGCTGGCAAGATTAGACACTTGGGAGTCTCCGTTTCTAGAAAGAGCAAGGAGCTGAGAGAGTACCAGACACGTAAGGCATCAAGCGTAGGCGCGTCCGTTATCCAGGTCAAGTACAACAGACTCGAACGCGATGCTGAGCTCGAGGTCTTCCCCGAGTGTCTGGATCAGGACTTGGGAGTTGTGGCTCGTGTTCCATTGGCAAGCGGGTTACTGAGCGGACACTATCAAGACGTGGCATCCTTCGATAAGTCAGAGTCACGAGCATCTAAGTACGATCAGCCAACCATGGCGCGCATGCAGGAAGAGATTCGTGACATCATGCGGGACGAGCTTCCCGATGGCGTGAGTCTCCCCCAATACGCTCTGGCTTGGTGCTTGAAGAATCCTGCCGTGAGCTGTGTCATCCCCGGATGCAAGACACCCGAACAAGCGCGGATCAATGCAAGCGTGGGAGACCTCAACCTAGTGGATGACGATCATTCCCAGGCCTGGATATAGCCGAGAACTAAGTTTACGACCGTGCCGCGATCCTAGACGGGCGCACGGTTGTGAACCTCAACCCAGATGCCCTCAATGAGATCCTTCCCCGCAATAAACTCCTCATTGCTTGAGAGCTCGAAGAACAAGGGGAATGGATAATCACCTGTGCTGTATGCCTCGACAAAGGCACGCCAATCGATATTGCCTGTTTGCAGAGCGTGGTGCTCATCTTGAAGCCCATTGTTGTCATGCACATGGCACATGCGCACCCGGTAAGGGCCGAGGGATCTAAGAAATTCGATCGGCTTACCGGCAAAGACATTGGCATGGCCAATGTCAAAGGTAAAATAGACGGAGCGATCGATCTCACTGGCAAGAGAGTGGAGTTGCTCCGCGCTTGCCGCGCACTTGACCTTCTTCTTGTCGGCGGAGTTTTGGTTCTCCAGGCAGATTTTTATTTCGCTATTGTGCTCAATCATGCGTTGCGTTGCTTCAGCCGTATGGTCATGACAGATTGTTATCAGCTCTTCGGTAGCGTATTTCGCTTCTACCCACCCTGAATGGACGGTGTAAGTCCTCGCACCAATCTGCGCGGCGCAATCGAGAGCCCGTCTATGTTCGTCGATCGCCGCTTGAAAGCGGTAAGGAAGAATAGCGCCGATGTTTACGTAAGGGGCGTGTATGGAGAAGAAGAGCCCCTCCTCTCGGCCTATGTGGGCGATCTTGCAGACGAGATCATCGCTTACCCGACCCGGGGCGATGAACGGCAGCTCGTACTTGAATTCCACACCGGAAAATCCCCCGTGCAAACAGTCCTGGAGCATGCTCCACCAATCGCCACGATATGAACGACTAGGAGCGATCCCAATTTGCAGCTTCGTATCAGTCACATGGGCTCCTTTCTTTCAGAAGTTTGTAGCCACCCCATCTATGCAAGACAGGTGATTCAAAAGAATAACCCTTTCAAGACCTCAATGGAGGCACGAAAGCCATCCTCGAAGCTTCCTCCGTCCGGACGATAAACGCTCTCCAATGAGATTGCACCACTGTAGTTGTCAGCCTTCAGTGCATCGGCGATCGGCTGCAGGTACGGTGCCATGCCTCCGTCTCCAAGTGGTGTGCAATCCACGTTGGCGCGCGGTATGTCGATGAGTGAGTCCTTCATGTGAACGTGCCCCAAGTACCCGCCCCGGAGCTCCTCGTACCCGTCAGGGAATGCCGGTTCATTGCAGTACAGGCTGTTGCATGGGTCCCACAGTACCTTCAGGTTGTCGGTCGCCAATTCGTCGATCAACTTCCTTCCCAGGTAGGCTGAGGTGATCATTGCGTTGTTCCCGGTCTCAACGACCAATGTGACCCCTTCTCGTTCGGCGATCCGTACCGGGACTTCCATCAAGGCCACGAGCTTGTCCCAGGCTCCAGTCGCGACATTCCAGACATCTGCCCCGTGATCGCCAAATAGTATCATCTCTTTGCGGAAGCTCATCACTCGCACCAGTGAACAGTCAAGCGCTTTCGCCGTATCGATGCATTGCTTGAGCGCGTCAATCTGTCCTGCGAAGACAGGATTGTCCTTCTCCATATCTCCAAGGAACAGGCCACCGAAGATTCCCCTAGAAACACACGAAACGGATACTCCATGCGACCCAGTCAGATTTCGTATCCTTTCAATCTCGGATGCGCTTAGGTCGCCGACCTCCTTGTCCCAAACGTACTGCAACTCCGCGTACTTCAGGCTGTACTCATCCATAACATCCAATGCATGCTCGAGATCGCGGCTGATCCCATCGGTGATCACTCCTAGCTTTGCCATTCTCTTGCTCCTCCTGTGCTTTGTGCTTGTCTCTTCTTGCTTGTAGTTCCTGCTACCACTGAACCTTTGTACCAGCTATTTCCTCCAGCACTTTTACACACGCCCAGTTGTCTTCCTTAGGGAAGCGCGAAATACCGGCTTGAAAAAGCTGATGCGCCGCACTGGTTGTGAACAGCGGCACTCCAGTCTCCTTACCCATGGCCATGCTGATCCCAAGATCCTTGTACATTGTGGCAATCCGGCTTCCTGTGTTCTCAAACTTTCGCTCCATGATCAACTTGGCACAGTTCAGAAACAGAGGGCTGCTCACGCCGCTGGCGCCGAACACCTCAAACATGGTCTCTCCCTTCACTCCCGCTTTTGCCCCCAGCACGAGAGACTCGAAGATGCCGGCAAAGGATGTCCCAATAAGCGCCTGCAACGCCGCTTTCACCGTCTGCCCTATGCCGGGCTCCTCCCCAACATGGAATATCTTCTCCCCAACTGCATGCAACACATCCTGTTGGGAATCAAAGACCGCCTTCTTCGCCGCGGTCATCATAGTGAGGGTTCCCGAGTCAGCGCCGGACTTCCCTCCGCTTACCGGCGAATCGATTACGTTCACCCCCTTATCCGATATTGCTGCTGCAGCATCGCGCATCTCCCTCGGCTCTATCGTTGCCGAAATGATGACCGTGGATCCCGGGCGCATCGTCTGCAGTAAGCCGTCATCTGATGTGAGTACATCCCACACCTGCTTACCATTTAGAACCATCACGAAGGCAACACCAGATGCTTCACCCACTTCACAAGGGCTCTTGGCCGCCTTTCCTCCCAGCGCTTCAAGCATCTCCAATCGCTCGGCTCGTAGATCGAACCCAATGACATCGAACCCACTGGCAAGAATGTTCTTGGCCATTCCGATGCCCATGTCTCCCAAGCCAACGATACCAATCGTTTTCACTGTACGCCTCCTTGCTACCGACTATGATGTGAGTGTCACGAGAAGCTTGTAGAGGCCTTAAAGAAAGATGCCGGCCGCCGTGCGCGTGGAAGGTCGACCATCGAGAGGAAATGGGCAGCAAGCACCATTAGCATATGCCCGAAGACGGAATCTCGCAGACCATCTCGCCTCTTCCGTGAACGCATACCAGACCTCCTACGCCTTCCGGTCTCGCTCCAAGTCCCAACAGAACCGATAATATACTATGTATTCGATCGATGCGCAATATTCGTTGCAGCGCAGTTGTCACGAACATCTTTTGTTTGCTACTTACAACCTCTGTTGCACGTCAGTTGCCTTTGAGACGCGTAAACCGTATCATGCGTTCTGATAAGAGTGAGACGAATTACTATGGAAAATCTCAGAAATAAGGTCAAATCAGGCTTTTCTCGATTGACGAAAGTTCAGAAGAACCTCATTCAGATCATTCTTGCCGACTACGAAGAGTACATCTTCCTCAGCGTCGATGAGGCTGCGAAGAATCTCAGCGTGCACAAATCAACGCTCGTTCGGTTGGCGCAAAGCCTCGGGTACAGAGGATACACCAACCTACGAAGCGACTTGCAGGACTTGTATCGGCAGGAAATCACTCCCGGGGAGAAGCTGGGGAAAACCCTTTCTGAAATCCGGTCTGAGAACCTCTATCAGCAGGTTATCGAGACCGAAACGATGTTTCTCAAGGAGTCCCTGAAGACCATTCGCATTGAAGACATTCATGCAGCAGCCAAGCTCCTCATTGCCGCTCGGCGAGTCTTTATATGCGGACGTGGTCCTCAGGGCCCTCTGGCGGAAATGTTTAAATTTCGCCTCCGTCGATTCGGTTTCGATGTACAAGCAATCACTGCCGAGGGGCGTGCCATTCTGGAGCAGCTCCAACTGCTTTCTGCGGATGATGCCCTCGTGTTGTTCAGTTTCATCGCCGTTCCGCAGGAACACCGACACGGGATCTCCTTGGCACGCGAGATCGGCTGCCCGACCATACTCATCACAGACTCTGTGGCCAAGGAAATGGTCGATCATGTAACAATCGCCCTGGCTGCGCGTAGAGGGCCGGCGACCATCTACCACACCAACATGGTGCCACTTGCCATTGTTACCGCAATCATTTTGGATATCGCAAAGCTCAGGGCATCTGATGTCATCCCGGCGCTGAACCGCCTACAAGACCTTCGCCGCCAATTTGGTTACGAATATACGTTGGTCCATCATGAGCATACGGACGAAAGCGCCTAGTTTTTACGGTATTTTTCATGAGGCCTACGCGTTTTCAGCGGGGTCGTTCTTTCTACAGCCAAAGTGAGCTTAGCGCAGTTTATCACTATTCGTGTTGCGCTGGAGTCTTGGATATATCTGCTACAACAATCTAATACGCTTGTAAAGGACATTGTCGCGATTATGCGCAACGCTCGTTGCACAATGACTTGACTTGTGCGTCATTTGTAGCTATCCTAAAGGCACATCCGATCTGGAAATGAGCAGGAGGACATATGGGCGAGTTTGACGGTACGTACTCTGAAACATCCGGCATTGTGACCACCTTAACGAAAGTGCGATTCCGCCTGCTGAGGTGGCTGAGCCGCCCGGAGAAGGTCATGGGATTGGTCCTGCTCGCTGTCCTAGCTGTCCTGGTTGTGCTGCCGCTCATCCAAATCGTAATTGGTGCTAGTACCTTCGGTTATAACGATACTCGTCTGGTCCCGGATGCTGTGCCTGGTGCGTGGACGCTCTACCACTGGCAGCGAGTCGCGGCCAGCCGTTTGACTCAGGTTCTCTTGGTTAAGCCCCTCCTCAACAGCCTGTCCATCGCTCTTGGAGTGGTTCTGATTGCGCTTCCGCTCGGATCCCTTCTAGCATGGCTCGTCGTTCGGACGGATCTTCCGTTGAAACGGCTGATCGCCAATATTTCCATCATTCCGTACGTGATGCCTTCCTGGGTGATGGCTCTCGCCTGGTTCACAGTTTTCAAAAACTCACGCATTGGGGGATCTCCCGGCTTCTTCGAGGCAATGGGAGTAAATGTCCCGAATTGGTTGTCCTATGGCTACATCCCGATCGTGCTGGCGATGACGATACACTACTTTCCGTATGCATTTATCCTAGTCTCCGGCGCCATCGCCTCGATGGACAGCCAGCTTGAGGACACAGCACGCGTTCTCGGGGCATCGAAAAAAACTGTTCTGCGAAAGATCACGTTCCCTCTGATGCTTCCAGCGCTGGGATCGGCGTTCGTTTTGATCTTCAGCAAGGGGCTTGGAACATTTGGGACACCCGCAATTCTGGGTCTTCCTGTGCGCTACTACACGGTCTCAACGCGGGTCTATGCTCTGCTTAGCAACGGCATCGAGGGATCGGCCTACGCGTTGGTCGTCTTCCTCATTCTGATTTCATCGTTAACCATCTATATGAATGCTAAGGTCATCGGTGTGCGAAAGAAGTTTACAACGATCGGAGGCAAGGGAACGCGAATACAGCGGATGAAGCTAGGCCGCGCGAAGATTCCGATCACTATTGTTGTATGCACGTTTCTTGGCGTGTGTATCCTCGCTCCTTTATCGATGTTGCTTCTACAGAGCCTGACGTTGAATGGCGATTTCAATTTTCGCGAACTAACGCTCACCTACTGGATTGGTGCACCTGGTTCGGTCTATGCCGCAAACGCGGGAATCCTACGGGATCCGTACGTGCTGGGCGGCATGTGGAATACAATCCGGCTGGCTGTCATTTCGGCAGTAGTTGCTAGTGTGGCGGGACTCTTCTTTGGCTATGCCGTTGTCAAGGCGCGAGGATCGTTCATGTCGAAACTCATAGAGAACCTGGCGTTCACACCGTACATCATCCCGTCGATCGCGTTCGGCGGAATCTTCCTCAGCATGTTCGCACGATCGTGGGGGCCGATACCAAGTCTCTATGGCACGTTTACTCTGTTGGTCTTGGTTACGGTAGCGAAGCGCCTGCCGTACACGTCGCGAACTGGAATCTCCGCAATGATGCAGATTGACAAGTCCTTGGAAGAGGCAGCCTACCTACGTGGCGCATCGTGGGTAAAACGGATGTGGAAGATTATCATCCCACTCGGGAAGAGCGGGATGATGGCCGGGTTTATCTTGAGCCTGATTACATCCATGAGAATGCTTAGCTTGATCGTTCTGCTAGTCACTCCAAAAACACGCTTGCTGACGTCGATGACGTATCGGTATGTCGAACAGGGATTCACCCAACAAGCGAATGCCATCGCGGTGCTCATCATCCTGATGACGCTAAGTGGGTATTTCCTCGCGAGCGCGCTTGGCAAGTCGAAGCTGGAACACATTGGTGGATAGCTGCGTTCAACCGTATTCAGACGATTGCGGACTCGAACGCGCAAAGACGTTACGAGAAAAGCATCAAGGAGGTGCAGTAGCATGATCTGGAACCGAAAGGTAGTGTTGTTGTTGGCAAGCGTCGCTCTTCTCGTCGTGACGCTCGGAGCATTTGCAGAGACGCTCGATGAATGGCTGCAGCGAGTTGAATTGGGGCCCTACGCAACGGAAACCCAGAACTGGGACGCGATCATCGCGGCGGCAAAGGAAGAGGGGACCTGCATCGTTTACTCGTCGTCATCGCGGACGTTCCTTGCTTCTGACTCGTTTTGGGATGAGTACGCGATCGATGTTCAAGTGTACGACTTGGGGTCAACGGGAGCTCTCGACAAGATGTTCCGAGAGCACAAAGCGGGTCGGTATGAGGCCGATGTCATATTCACCGGCGGTTCTGAATTTGTCTTTCGAGCCCTCCCCGAACAGATGATCTTCACCTTCGTACCAGATACGGTGGCTGCTTACTTGCCAGAGAAATACAAGAATCCGGCTCTCTTTCAGCGGTTGAGCTTAGGCGGCATCATCTATAATACCGAGGCCAATCCGGATGGACCTCCCATCGACAACGTCTGGGACCTCACCCAACCGGAGTGGAAGGGGAAAGTTACGCTCAAGAACCCGATGACCTCTGAAAGTACCTTTAACTACATCTCTAACCTCGTGAATCACGACGAGGAATTGCTGGCTGCTTACGAGGCGGAGTACGGGACCCTCGAGTACACGTGCGGAATCGAGAATGCCGGATACGAATTGATCTATCGCGTGTTGAAGAACGATCCGGTACTGCAAAGCTCTTCGGCGGACGTCGCCAAGGCAGTCGGGACACCTGGACAGGAGAATCCGCCGATCAGCTTCTACATTGGGACATCGAAGCTCACTCTGAATCAGTCGGACGGGCTCGTGAATGCGATCGCAGACATCGAGCCAGTGGACGTTCAAGTGGGAGAGTCGTATATTGCCATCGCCGCATTCGCCAAGCACCCAAACACCGCCAAGTTGTGGATTCGTTGGGTGATGGGGACTCCCGAGCCAATCGACCTAGGTCTGACGGAGCTAGAGCCCCCGTACTACGAGGGAGAGAACCTGCGAATGCTGCGGGGTTTTGCCCCGTGGTTCGGTCCTGGGAATGCCAACCCGATGCTTGGCTATCCGAGAGCACAGGGTGCAGTCTCCCTGGATCCTCCGATGCAGGTGTGGCCGCTCGACATGGAATTCATATGGGAAAACGCCTTGCAGATTCAGGAGTTCTGGTTGATTAACGGAGGGTAACGAGAACCGAGTGGGTCGCGGCGGTAAGCTGCGACCCGCATCTAGACTTTGGAGGTAGGACTGTGGAATTCATCTCTTTGCAGGGCGTCACAAAGCGGTACGGGAAAGTTACAGCGGTTGATCGTCTCAACCTTGAAATTGCGAAGGGGGAGTTTCATACCCTGCTTGGTCCGTCAGGGTGTGGGAAGACCACAACCCTGCGCATGATCGCAGGGTTGGAGGAGCTTTCAGAAGGAGAGGTGTTCATCAACGATCGCTGTGTCTACTCGGTGCCGTTAGGCAAGCATGTCGCCGCACCGGACCGCGGCGTCGGACTGATATTCCAGAGCTACGCTCTGTGGCCACACATGACGGTGTATCAGAACGTGGCGTTCGGCCTCAAGGAGAAGAAGATCCCCAAAGACAAGATCCGCACGATTGTGATGGGTATGCTCGAAAAACTACAAATGGCCGGGTATGAGGATCGATATCCGTCCGAACTTTCGGGAGGAGAGCAACAGCGCGTCGCCATCGCGCGAATGGTGGTTACCGAGCCTTCAGCGTTCCTCATGGATGAACCGCTTTCGAACCTCGATGCGAAACTGCGGATGCACTTGCGATCGGAACTCAAGCGATTGCACACCGAGTCCGGCGCTACCACTGTCTATGTAACCCACGATCAAGTCGAAGCCTTGACCCTGTCCGACCGGGTCACGGTCATGCGGTTGGGTCTCTTGCAGCAAGATGCTTCTCCGACCGATTTGTACAACTCCCCCGCCAATTTGTTTGTGGCCGATTTTATGGGGAATCCGCGAATCAACAGATTGGATGGAACGATCGCCGTCGAGGATGGGCACAAGGTGTACTCCGGTACAGCAGGAACCATGACTGTGCCGTTGGACGGCATCGCCGACAGCGTGAGCGAAGGACAGGCCGTGTCTTTGGTTATGCATCCTGAGTGGCTCAAGATGTCAACCTCCCCGGTCGAAAACTCGATCGAGATGAACGTCTATACCTCGCTGATGGCTGGATGCGAAACATTGATATTCCTTCAAGCCGGAGACATTTCCCTCGTCACTCGTGAGCAGGGTCAGAGCATGATCCACGCAGATCAGAATGTTTGGATCACGTTGAATCGCTACAACCTTTATGACATAGGGACTGAGGAGCTCATCGGAAGTGGAGGCACTGACGAATCCTGTCAGTAACAGCATAAGAGCGGCAAACAGCAAGAACGGTTGTAGCCAACCATGCGATGCGTTGCCAGTAGCAATTGGTGTTTGACCACAAAGGTGTTGAGGAATGACATGACTAGAATTGACACAGTATTCTTTGACATGGGGGGAACCCTGGAAACGTTGGCCTTTGACGAAGATCTTCGTCGAAAAGCCAGCGCGAACCTATTTCGCTTTCTCATGAACGAGCAACTGAACCCAGGTTGCTCGGAATCCTCCTTCTATGAATCCGTGCGTGCCGGATTGAAAGCCTACCGTCAGGTGAACACACGTTCTCTGAAGGAACTACCCGCACTGAAGATTTGCTCTGACTACGTCCTGAAAGACTTCGATTTCACCATCGAAGAATTGCAAGGAATCTGCGACGAGTTCATGCTGCGACTTGAGCTATCGTTCTATTGCCGTGAAGCACGACCTGAAGCCGTTGAGGTGCTGAGAGAATTAGCGGATCGCGGCTACAAGCTAGGCATCATCAGCAACGTGATGAGCAAGGACTCTGTCGTGAAAAACCTGACACGATACGGGATGTTGAATTACTTCGAAGTCGTCGTAGCATCTTCGATTTATGGCCGACGGAAACCAGATCCGCACATTTTCCTTTATGCAGCGCAACAAATCGGATCGCTACCTGAAGCGTGCATCCACGTTGGAGACAAGATCAGTCGTGATATTCTGGGGGCCCATCGCGCTGGCTTTGGAATGGCGGTTCAAATAACTCATCCTGTAGTCGATGAGCCTGAACCTGTAGAACCAGTTCCTAGTGCCGTGATTGATGATCTTCGCGGTATTCTTGACCTCGTCCCCAAAAAGGGTGACTCAAAACGTATCGTGCTCAGTGCGAATAGCACAAAAGCCATCTTCTTCGATGCAGGAGACATTCTTTATCATCGCCCGAGGCGCGGGCAGCATCTGGCACGTTTCCTAGAAGCCCATTCGCTCCAAGCAAAGCAGGTATCCGATCCCGCCGAGCAGAAGGTCATGAAAGACAAGGCAATGATTGGAGAGCTCAGCAAGCGGGAATATATAGAGTTCCGCCTTCGCTCCATGGGGATCGAGGATAAGGCGTACCTTGATCTTGCGATTATCGAATTGAAAAAGGATTCCGATGACGTTGGGTTCTTCGATGGCGCACGCGAAACATTGACCGAACTAAAGCAGCGCGGCTACTTCTTGGGTATCATTACCGATACCTACCACGCCAAAGAGACCAAGCTCGGATGGTTGCAGCAAAATGGGATTGATCAGGTTTGGGATGTCTTCGTCTCCTCATGCGAGGAGGGTGTACGCAAACCACATCCGGCGATCTATCGAGCCGCACTGAGCCAACTAGATCTTGACCCGCCAGAGGCGTCCTTTGTCGGCCACAAGCGGTCCGAACTGGATGGTGCAAAGGCTGTTGGTCTGAGAACCGTAGCGTTTAACTACGAATCCAAGGCCGAGGCTGACGATTTCATCGAGCACTTCAGTGAGTTGCTCAGACTTTTTCCATCACTAAACGGAGGAGGGAACAAATGACGGTTCAAGGATTAGTCGACTACCACCTGCATACTTCAACCAGTACTGACGCTCATGCAACAGTTGAGGAATATTGTGCTAGGGCTTCCAAATTGGGTTTGGCGGAAATCGCCATTACCAATCACATGAACCTTAGAACGAGCAATTACCACCTCACACCGGACACGATGGCCGAGGTTTGGAGCGACATCCAAAGGTGTCAGGCCGAGTATCCGGATCTGACGATCCGACTCGGCATTGAGGTGGACTATTTCGATGATATGAAAGATGAGATTGCCGAAGCTTTGCCAAAATATGCAGAGGCTATTGGACGAAAGCTTGATTTTATGATGGGGTCCGCTCACGAGATGGACGGCGTGCGTTTTGCGTCAAAGAAGCAGGCACACAAGCTGCTGGTCGGGGCAGATCCAGTGCCCATCTACAAGAAGTTTTTTGCCCTCATGACAAACGTGGTCACATCAGAGCTGTTTGATATCGTTGCTCACCCCGATCTGATTCGGCGTTTCACAGGTCTATACTATCCCTTGGTCGCATTCGATTCCTATCGCGAAGCCGCCATGTCATTTGTCGATGCCCTTATTAAGTTTGGCGTGGGATTTGAGATCAACGTCAAAGGCCTTAATCATCCAGTCGCAGATGTTTATCCGTCCCAGCAATTGCTGGCCAGCTATCTTGATGCCTGTAATGCTGCAGGCAAAGACCCAATCATCACGATTGGAACCGACGCCCATTGGCCGGAGAACCTAGGTATAAACCTTGACGTTGCTGTGCAACGGCTCCAACAAATGGGGATCTCAGAGATTACAACATACAACCAGGGAGTTCGGATTCCATTCCCGCTGCCTGACGCTACTGGATAGACAAGAGGAGAAGGAAGATGACCAAGCTTGTGGATGCAGTGCTTTTCGATATGGGTGGGACCTTGCGGTACAGGATTAAGGATCCCGAGATGCGGCGCGAGGCGCTTGCTGAACTCAAACGAGTCCTCCCCTATGAGGGAGATCCCGAAGAATTGCATGCCCTTCTCAAGAAGCGCTCCGGCGCATACAAGAAATGGGCGATGGATACGCTGCGCGAAGTACCCGAAGAGGAGATTTGGACGAAGTGGATGTGCCCTGACGTCGATACAGACAGAATCTCTGGAGAGGCGCTCCAACTGGAGCACCTGTGGAGAGCGACTCAGGGCAAGAGGGTAGCCCGTGGGGATGCACGTGAAGTCGTTGATGCACTCAGCAAGCGTGGATATCAGCTCGGCATCATTAGCAACACATCGAGTCGCGAAGCCGTTCCACAGGCGTTGGTCGAATACGGCCTCGATACCTACTTCGCCGTCGTCATTCTTTCGTCATCCTCCGGGCACCGGAAGCCCGGAACTAAGATTTTCGAGATCGCGACAAACGAGATGGGAGTGAGTCCAGCCCGCTGTGCCTATGTTGGTGATCGCCCTTCTCGTGATATCCTCGGTGCAAAGAAAGCCGGATTTGCCATGTCTGTCCTGATCTGTGACGACCTCGTCGAAGTCAAGGAACCAATCGACGAGTATCCGACGCCAGACTACACCATCCAATCCTTGACTGAATTGCTGGATATCCTTTAGGCCTCTATGACAGATTTACAGCGAGGCCCTGAGAATAACCGCGTGTGGCACGCATCGCTTTCCACCATGTGGGCGCTGACCCAAGAAGAACCGTTCGCCGAATTCTTTCCAGTCGCAAGGCGGTTTGGCTTCTCTCATCAGGAGCTCAATCATGCCGTATCGCCCAAGATGATGGCGACGGTTGATCCAAAAGATCTTCGAGTGGAGAGCGTGCATGAGCCATGCCCCTGCGAGATCCCGAGGCGACTGCGCATGGAGAGGGATATCCATATGACCTCGCTGGACGAATCGCTCCGTTCCCAGGCCGTGAAATTTGTACGAGGATCAATTCATTACGCGCATCACCTCGGGGCCACGGCTATTGTAGTACACCCCGGTGAAGTCCCGGTGGGCAAAGATTACGAGCTGAGAATGCGAGCCTTGTATAAGGAGCGTGAAAACCATTCGAGCGAATACGTTGAGTTGAAGGAACGCTACATCGAGGAACGAATGAAGGCGGTCCCCCTTTACCTGGAAGCGCTTCGTTGTAGCCTGCTCGAGTTGGTTGGCGATGCGGAGACCATGGGCGTCCGTCTCGGATTAGAGAACAGGGACCACTATTATGAAGTACCTTTGCCTCACGAGATGGATGAGCTTCTGACCCTTCGCCCCGGAACCATCGAGTATTGGCATCATGTTGGCCATGCTGAGAAGCTAAGAGAGCTAGGGTTCTATTCACAGAGAGAATGGCTGGAGCGCTTTGCTCATGGAATGATCGGGATTCACCTACACGACAATGACGGACTGGCGGACCATATCGCTCCGGGATTGGGAACGGTCGATTGGGAGCTTGTTTCACGATATGTGCCCAAGCATGCAATTCGAACGTTCGAGGTTCGCGGTTTTGTGACGCAAGAGCAGATGCGAGATGCTCAGTGGATGTTATATGAAGCAGGTTGTCTCGAAGCCTATGATGGAGATGAATAAAGACTTAGAGCAGCGCGAGAACATTCGATACGGGATTCTCAACCGCGCATTCTCTGAAGTCGGGAAGACGTTGGCTGATCCCAACATCGTCCTCTCGTTGTTTGTACGGCAACTTGGTGCATCCAACATCCTTGTCGGGTTGCTGTCCACCATCCGGTATGCTGGTTGGTTCATTCCACAAATCTTTGTGGCCGGACACGTGCAACATCAGGCAAGACGGGGATTCATCTACGTCGCAGCGGAAGGCAGTCGCTGCTTGGGCTATCTCATTCTTGCCGCTCTAATCCTGGCGATTCCGAACTCTCCGATTCTTCTTCCACTGTTCTTTGCGGTCTTTGCCATTTCCTATCTCGGGCATGGCGTCGGATCGGTCCCTCGATTCGATGTCATTGGCCGAGCGATTCCCTCATCGATGCGCGGATCATTCTTTGCACGTGCCAATTTAATTGGCGGACTGCTTGGGTTTGGAGCCGGCTTTGTTGTGCAATCCCTGTTGAGAGGTGGTGCCGATGGGCCATCCGTTCAACGCTATGCAGAACTCATTCTCTTGTCTATCGTGTTCTACTTGCTGGCGATTGGGGCGTTTCGACGAATTTACGAGCACGACAGCCCGATTCTAGAAGGCAAGCCTTCGATGTGGCGCTCTCTGCGTGGAATTCCCTCGCTTCTCAGGGTAAACAACAACTATCGCCGCCTAGTCGGCACGCTTATGCTTACGGACATCGCCAGACGCGTTACCGATCCCTTCTACATTATCTTCGCCACGGAAATCCTGGAAGTGCCCATCTACTACGCGGGCATGTATCTATCCGTGCTCGTGTTCTCAAAGATCGTTTCCAATGTGCTGTGGGATTGGCTCAGTCGATGGTTGGACAATCGTCGCATTTTGCAGCTTTCGTCAGCAGCCGCGCTTGCGGTTCCTGCGCTGACGCTGGCTTTTGCCAATATAGGACGAAACGCAGGGACCTCGAACGGGATTGCATTTGCTTCGGTCTTCATGCTCATGGGGGTTCGCGATAGTGGGAAGTACATCGGCAAGCGCAGCGTGTTTCTCGACATCGTCTCCCAAGAAGATCGGCCAATCCATTGGGGGACTCTGAACTCGCTGCTCGGGCTGGCCAGTTTTCTCCCTGTCTTGGCAGGGACGCTGATCGATGGTCTTGGATACACGATCACTTTTGGCCTTGTCTCCGTTGTCTCTCTCTTCGGACTCTGGAGTAGTCTACGAATCCGTTCCGTGCCGGATGCTTTGGAGCCGGAATGAAACGATCTCTACACGGCGACTTTATTCTTACACAGTGGGAACGCTCGTTGTCCTACCCTGCATTTCTTGCACGCAGCATCAAACCATTCACGTTTGCCGTTATCGCCGACCCTCATTGCGTGGAAACCACTGCATCCGTTAAGCACGGATACGGATTAGAGTACTTAGGAGGCGGCGCGAGCCGGCTCAAACTTTGTTTTGACGTTATCCGAGGGATGGACGAGTCACAGAAGCCGGCATTTCTCGTTTTGCTGGGTGATATTGGCATCGAAGCTGCAGAGCCAGTTTTCGATAAAGCGCCCTGTCTCATCCATGCTATTGCAGGCAACCACGACTGGGGACCTCGACGTCAACGCCTTCGAGAGATATTCCCCGCGGATTTCGGCTCGGGCAATCAGCTCTCCGACTACTACACGTTTGAGTATGGAGGTGTGCGCTTCGTGGCCATCTGCAACGCGGGTATCGGGAATGAACATGTGGGACAGCTTTCCTCCGAGGACATCAATCCGCCGGGGCAAGCGGCGTGGATTGACGAACAGCTTAGATCGGATAACAAACTCAAGATTCTCTTCGGTCATTGCCCGCCTCAACCTGAGGAGTTCAATGCACAGAAGTACCTGAAGTCAGTAAGCCATAGATACTTGCCGTTCATGGGAGAGTGTGACTCGATATTCTTGAACGAACTTCTAGTCTCACGTGGCCCGATTGCCGCGTTCTTCGGGCACCTGCATCGGGCTACCTACAGCTACGGCGTCGGACCTTCGCATGTTCATATCCTGCGCTCATGCAACTGGAACCACGCTAACGCACCGATCGGATTCACGCACGTCCGAGTTAATCGTCTTGGTGTTGCCGTTCGAGAGGTCCTGACCGGAGTCTATCGCTAACGATGCATGATCGATCGTCATCGAGGGAGAATTGCCTTCTGAACCTTTTACGCAACGGAAGTTGCAGCTACAACCTGCTTAATCTCATACCATCTTCTGAAGATAGCATGCACACTTCTGGCTCATTAGCTGGGTAACCCTATTGACAACAGCGGGAAGAATCTCTATACTAATGTGCAACGCGTGTTGCAAGAGGCAGCATAGCGGTCACGGTTCGTTGTTAGCGCAACCTGTTCGTCAGGAGGCATGTGTGCTAGAGAGTGTTTTGCTGAAGAAGTGTGAACCGAGAACTTGCAGATTGCGTTATATTTCGCTTCTTCGCTCCGCTCACGGGTTTGTGCACGAAATTTCTGCACAAGACACTACAAATGTCGCCATGCTAAGGTGCTTAGAAGTTCACTGCTACAAATAGCGGTGAAACTCAAGCAATAGGAATCAAGGAGGTAGTCGTGAAGAAGTTGTTATGTGTCATGCTTGGCATCGTACTGGTTGCCAGCCTCGCCGCCTGGGCGGGATGGGAAGAGCTCGCACCGCTAAATGTGGCGCGGGGTAACCATTCGGCGGTCGTCGTCGATGGAGTGCTGTATGTTCTCGGTGGGGAATGGGACGGAGACGGTTCTGCTCCCGTGGAGAAATATGATGCGGTAGCGAACACTTGGACCGAAATAGGTCCTGGGGCACCCAATGACGCCGGAGCAAACGTTGGTGTCTACAACGGCGTTATCTACGTGATGGGCGGCTGCCACATTGAAAACGACGTCATCTACGAGGGCGGCGGATTCATGTGGGACACGAATGCCAGCCCAACGCCGGTTTGGGTGGAGACGCCGGGCGGTGGCCCAACGATGGGCCACGGAGATTCGCCTGGACCGACAATGGTTGGGACGAAGATCTATCTCTTGAGCGGCGAGGACGAGGACATCGACAATGCATGGCCGAACTACGTCAAGGTCGTCGATATGTACGACGTAGTCACAGGCGAATGGACTCTCGGTGCAAGCATCGAGCCGTTCCAGCGAGAAGACCAAGGAGTCGCAGCGATTGGCACCAAGATTCTCATGATGGGTGGCGAATTCGACGATGAACCCGCTATGCTGATCAATATCTACGACACACAAATGAATACGTGGACTCACATCGAAGATGTTTCGATCGGCTGGGAAAAGATCCGACTGATCCCTATCGGAAATCTAATGTACATCGGCACGGGTGACGGATCCGGCGGAAACCTGATGTACACGCTCGATCTCTTCACAATGGAGATTACAAGGCTCGCTGGTCGCATTCCGTTGCGGCTGGCGGAAACAGCGCTAGCCGTGCTCGACGGACAACTCGTCGTCATTGCTGGTGAGGAAGCTAACAGCGAAGAGTTGGTGCCCAACGTTTACATCCTTCGTGACTAGTTGAACGACCCTAGTTACGCAGAATTGTCAGCGGGGGCGGGCGATGAACTACGCCCGCCCTCTGCATAATTTTCGGAATGTGGTGAAGGACGCCTGAAAGAGCCATGAAGGAACGGAACCAGGCTTGTTGTTGTCCAGACCGCTTGCCGGACGAAAAGGAGATACTATGCGAAACAAGAAGTGGACGGTTCTATGCCTTCTAATCTCTGTGGCATTGATTGCAGGTTCCCTCGCCATAATGGGCGACGTCGACATTCTACAACGGCGTCTATCTCTTGCCTTTGACGGAGTCGCGGACACCGACGACATGTGCATCTGGATTCATCCGATTGATACATCCTTGAGCACGGTCATCGCCGCTGACAAGGCCGCCGATATCGTCGTTGTCTATGACCTTGAGGGGAATACGCTGCAAACAGTTCAGCTATATCAGTCTGATACCGGTTCCGAGCAGCCTGGGAACATCGACTTACGGTACGGCTTCCGGCTCGGAGATGAGGTTGTCGACATCGTAGCTCTCAATCAGAGGGCGCCCAGCCAGGGCAAGGGGTTTCGCATCTACAAGATCGATCCTGACACCCGTCTGCTGACACGAGTCGATGACGGCGCCGCCAACGTGCATAACAACTACGGAATGTGTCTGTACAAGAGTCGTGTGAGCGGCAAATTCTACGCCTTCGCCACGGCCAAGAGTCAGGGCGTGGAGCAATACGAACTGGTTGACAACGGCGAGGGGCAGATTAGCCTAGTCTTCGTCCGCCGCTGGGACCAAAAGAAGTGCGAAGGTGCCGTGGCCGATGACGAACTTGGCTACGTCTACATCTGCGAGGAAAGCAGCGGTGTGTGGCGCTATGCCGCCGAGCCGGATGCATCAACAGAAGCAACACATGTGGTGGTGGTAGGGGAGAACAACTTCGAGAAGGACACCGAGGGCGTCACCATCTACTACGCGCCGGATGGCGGCTACCTCATCGTATCGAGCCAAGGGAGCGATTCGTTCTTCGTCTATGACCGTCTATCACCGTACTCCTTCGTAAAGACATTCAGCATTGAAGACGTTGAGGAGACCGATGGCATCGATGTGACCAACGTGAACCTTGGCCCAGCGTTTCCTTATGGGCTGTTCGTCTGCCACGCCGCTGGAAATCCTTCCATTGCAGTCGTGGTTGCCTTCGAAGATCTTGGCCTTGAGATTGATACGTCGTACGATCCGCGAACTGGGGAATACGACCCAAAGTAGTGGAACGTGATCTTGATTTGGCGTCGAGCATTGGGTCGTGAGATGATGTCGAAAGCTGATGGACCTGTTTTCAAGGCTAGGATTCAATGCGATCACGTAAGTGATTGACGAGCTTCCAGTTGCGAATATAGATCGGAGAAGAGACAATCTACTCTCAATGGCCCCTCAAGAAAAGAAAAACGGACAACTACGCCTGCTCTTCGTCAGACACGGGGAGACGACAGCAAATGTCGAGCATCGCTACATGGGACAGAGCAATAGCCCACTTACTCCAACAGGAGTTGCACAGGCGGAGGCAGTGGCTAAGCGCTTAGCGCAGCGCCGAATCGACGCTATATACAGCAGCGATCTTGGGCGTGCGGCGAGTACTTCAAGGATCATCTCTCAGGCCTGCGGCCTTCCCGTGATCAATGATAGAAGGCTGCGCGAGCGACACGCCGGACTGCTCCAGGGGCAACTGGAGTCAGAAGCCCGGATTAAGCATGCGACTGTCTTTGATGAGATAGGACGAAGAGGAGAGAGGTACGTCTTTCCCGGCGGAGGAGAGAGTGGCCTTCAGATCGAAGAACGAATGGC
>CAZQUT010000002.1:0-29822 GCA_964596555.1 uncultured Thermotogae bacterium | reverse complement strand
AATCCTCTCAGCGAGGTGCCAAGACTCTTTCACCACGAAGGACACGAAGAATGGAACTCGAAGGGTTAGCGAATACGTCAATTCGCTGTATATTCCGAAAGCTTGCTGGAAGTATCAATCGTTTCTCTTGACCACTTCGTGCTCTTCGTGGTGAGTTAGTTGATTCTAGGCAAGTAAAGTCGGCGGCACTTCTTTGGCGGCTAAGTCCTCACTTTTCGGGCTCATCCTCCGAGAATGCGAGCAGGCGCGGTGTCTTGTCGAGCGGTGTCACCTCAGGGAGATCCTTGCTCGCCGCGTTCAGGTCCTTGAAGTCTTTCGCGGATGGGATGAGGCGGCTTTGCAGTGATCCGACCGCCTTGTCATAGGCATCGACCGCCTGGCCGAGGCCCTTGCCTGTTTTCTGGAATAGGTCCAAGAATCTGAGGATGCGATCGTAGAGTTCTTTCCCTTTTTGTGCAATTTCGCGGGCATTCTCTGTGATCTGCTGTTGCTGCCAGCCGTAGGCGACGGAGCGCAACAGGGCGAGTAGCAAGACGGGGCTGGCGACGAGCACATGGTGCTCGATGGCGAACTCCAGCAAGGTCGGATCCTGGGAGAACGCGGCAGAGAGGCTGGACTCGCTGGGGATGAACATCACCACCATCTCCGGCGCCCGCTCAAATTGACTCCAGTAGGCCTTGCGCGATAGGTCCTGGATGCGGCTCTTCATCGCTTGCGTGTGGGCGGTAAGCAGTTTCTGCTGCGTGTCACCCTCAGCGTTGAGCGCTTCGAAGTACGATGTCATCGGTGTCTTCGCATCCACCGGCAAGAATCCGTTATTAGGCAGGTGCACAATCACATCGGGACGTCCCTCGTCCGTTGTTACCTGTTCATCAAAGTCGATGTGATCGGTCATCCCGGCTAGTTCCATCACTCGCCGCAACTGAAACTCACCCCAGCGGCCACGCACGGTCGATGACTTGAGCGCTTGCTCCAGCTTGACGGTTGAGTCACGCAGTTGCGTTTGATCGGATCCTAGCTGCTGTAGGTGTTTTTCGAGGCTCTTGTAAGCCCCGGCGCGCTTTTCTTCCAGAGCTCTTACTTGTACGTCCATCTTCTCCAGCGTCTTCTCCAGCGGTTCGACGAGGTTCTTGAGCTGTTCCTTGTGCGTTCCCCAGTCTCCGCGTACACGCGTGAGTAGGGCGTCCAGTTGCTCGTGGGCCTGCTTGATAAAGCGGTCGGAGTTTGTCTCTAGTGCCTTGCCGGCCAGGGAATCGAACGCCTCGCGCAATTGCTTCTCGGCTGTCTCTACCCACTGTGCCTTCTCGGCGCTTGATTGTTGCAGGGCGAGGAACTCCTGCTTCTTTCCCGTGAGTTGCATTTGTAACGATGAGATCCTCTCACTAGCGCGCAGTCGCGCCACGAGGAAACCCACCACAATGCCGACGATGATCCCAATTGCCAGACTGAGCCATTGCATATTGATCCTCCTCAGGCCTTATCTTACCACACGCGATCAACCGACGGGAAACGCTGCGTAATCGGCAATGTTGAACTTGTCGACTATCCCTCCTATGAACTTGGTCCGGATGAAGAGGACAGGGATCGCGTCCGATTGCAGGAGTACACGAAGAGCTGGCGCGTGCCCCTTCTCAGCAAGTTCGAGGCGGCCCACCTCGTCGATGAATCCGATGTTGGCTGTGGACAACGCTTGCTCGATCGCCGTGCGAGCAAAAGTGAGAGCATCCTGCGACAGGTAGAACTTCCCGACACGAATTCCCGGTGGGGCCACTGTCGCAAGCAATTGCTCCTCGCCAGTTGTGATGTCTCGCACGCGGTAGCCGATCGTCTCATCGCCGTCGAGGATGCGTGGGCTGATGATCCCGCCTACTGTGAGCTTGCGCTGTCTGAGAGCGATCACGAGCCGTTCGGCGAAGCGCGTCTTCCCGGCACCAATCTCCCCCTGGATGATGACACAGTTATGCTTATGGTTCTTGACTAGCTCTGTGATCGTATCGACTACTTGTGCAAGAGTGTTACTCGACGTATCCATCTCATCCTCAGGTTAGCGCGTTCTCAGCGGGTTAACAAGGAAGCGCCCCTCAACATGCGAGGGGCGCTCGATAGATCGATCTTCTCGTTTGCCGATTCTTACAGCAGACCGACGCGTTCGTTGAATGCCTCGATTAGCTTGTCGATCGGCTCGACCATCTTGTGGATGCGATCCCAGTAGCCGGGATAGTCGTACCACTGTGCGTCCAGCTCATCGACGGATTTACCCATCTGCTCGATCCACGTGTAGTACTTCAGGTTGTGGATCCGCTTGCGGTCCTGGTGGCGCAGTTCGAGGGTGTGGTCGGTCTTGATACCCTGCAGGTGCAGATTGTAGTCGATTGCCGCCTGCATCTCGTTGTACTCTCCGCGCTCTTCTGTCAGTTCGGCGAGGCGTGTCTGGTAGAGCTCCATCGAGTCGGTGAACACGGTTAGTATGACGTCCTTCTCCGTCAGTTCGTAGTACTTGGCGAACTTGATCGCCGAGAGGACGTTGGCCACGCTGGATATACCCATAAGAGGGAGCTGCTCGATGAACTTCTCTCCCACGCCTTGGTCTGCGAGGAACTTCTGGCCAGCGGGCTCGTTGAATAGTCGGATGAGGCTCATGCAATCTTCATCATCGATTCCGGTGACCATGTCCGTATTGCGGGCGTTGTGGATCCATGGGACGTGCTTGTCGCCAATTCCCTCGATGCGGTGGCCGCCGAACCCGTTTTCAAGGAGCGTCGGGCACTGTAGTGCCTCGGAGACAACCAGCTTGCTCGCTGGGCGAAGTTCCTTCAGATAATCTCCGCAACCCATCGTCCCGGCCGAGCCGGAAGTGAGGACAACACCGGCATAGCGGCCGCTCTCACCCAACTCTTGCTGTAGGACCTCCTCCATGGCATGCCCGGTGACCTCGTAGTGCCACAGGTGGTTCCCGAATTCGTCGAACTGGTTGAAGATCATGATGTTGTCGCGCGTGTTTTGCAACTCGATGCACTTCTGGAAGATCTCCCACACATTCGATTCGCAGCCGGGGGTGGCGATTACCTCACCGGCAACCTTGGACAGCCACTGGAAGCGTTCCTGAGACATCTGCTCAGGGAGGATGGCGATCGACTCGCAGGCGAGCAGGTTGGAGTTGTACGCTCCACCGCGGCAGTAATTTCCCGTGGATGGCCATACCGCCTTGTGGAACGTGGGATCGAACTGCCCGGTGACCAGACGCGGGGCGAGGCAGCCGTAGGTCGCTCCCACTTTGTGTGCCCCGGTGGGGAACCACTTGCCGACGAGGGCGATGATGCGCGCTTTCACCCCAGTGATCTCCGAGGGGATCTCCACGTAGTTCACCCCATCGAACCCTCCGCCCTGCCTCACCGGCTCGTTCTTCCACGTGATGCGAAACAGATTCAGTGGGTGCAGATCCCACAGGCCCACATCCTTCAACCCGTCCTTGATCTTCTGTGGAATCTTGTTTGGGTCCTTCATCTGGGCGAATGTGGGGGCGATGATTCCCCGTTCCCTCGCGCGCTGCGCCGTGCGTTCGAGTTGCTTCTCATTGACTGTTAGATCGATCATCCTTCTCCTCCCTAGAAATTTCTATGCGGTTGCTACCTGTAATGCTATCATACAACTTGGCTAAATCGCAAGGTCACAGAAGCGGCAATTGGTGCCGTTAGCTCTCCGTTAGTGCGCTGTTGTCAGTTGGCAAGCATGTCTTGTTGCTTGCATATCGCATGTGTGCTTCTTAGTGCGCTCCTCCCCCCTGCAATGTAATCTGCAATCAGTGGACTGAGAAGCGACGGGGATGGTACACTTGCAATGGAGGGCGATGAGCATGAAGACGTACGATCTGGTGATCAAGAACGGAACACTCGTTACTTCCAACGGGACGCTGGAGAGCGATCTTGGCGTCGTTGGCGAGAAGATCGTTGCTGTGGGGTTCGATCTCTCGGGAAGGAGAGAGATCGATGCTTCCGGGAAACTGGTACTCCCCGGAGTGATCGACGCTCACACACACATGGCGTTACCCGTAGCAGGGACGCGGTCGAGCGATGACTTCTTTACCGGTACGCGGGCTGCTGCCTGCGGCGGAGTGACGACGATCGTCGATTTCACAGTAGGAAGCGCTGGGACGACGATCCCGGAGGATATCGAGAAGCGGCTACAGGTAGCTGAGGATGCCGTGATCGATTACGCCCTGCACGGTGAGGTCGTAGGCTGGAAGCCCGGGAAGGAGGCGGAATTTCGCGATGCAGTTTCACTTGGCGTGAAGACGTTCAAGTTTTACACCGCCTACGGAAGCTCCGGTCGCAGGTCGGATAGCGGAGTCCTCTATCACGCTTTTCGTGCCATCGCTAAGGTTGGTGCCACAGCGTTGGTTCACTGTGAAGATGATGATCTGATCAGCTCACTTGTAGATCAATTGACGAACAAGGAACGAGGGAAGATGCTGAGCCTTGCGCGAACCCGACCGCCGGAGTGCGAGGGGGCGGCGATCGAGCAGGTCGTCTACTACGCGGATGTCACCGGGGCGAGGGTCCATATTGTTCATGTCAGCTCTGATCTTGGCCAGGCGGCGGTCAAACGGGCCAAGTCGCGCGGCGTGCGTCTTACTGCTGAGACGTGCCCCCAGTACCTGTTGCTAACAAAGGCCGTGTACGAACGCAAGGATGCGCACCTCTACTCGGCGAGCCCGGCGCTGCGTGCAGAGGCAGATCAACGGGCGCTGTGGAAAGCCCTGCGTGAGGGAACGCTCGATCTCGTAGCGACCGATCACTGCCCGTTTACCGTCGAGCAGAAGACGTGGAAAGGATCATTCCTCGATCTCCCCTACGGCCTTCCCGGCGTGGAGACTCTGCTTCCTCTTCTGTATTCTGATGGTGTAGCCAAAGAGCGACTAGCATTGACCGATCTTCCTCGCCTGCTCAGCGAGGGACCGGCGCGAGTGAATGGTCTCTACCCACGTAAGGGCACTCTTGGAATTGGGTCGGACGCTGATATCGTTATCTTTGACCCGAGTGTGGGGTGGACCATCCATGCTAAGGATCTGCACATGAATACCGACTTCTCGCCCTATGAAGGGATGGAGGTCCACGGAGCGGTCGACACGACGATCTCTCGCGGCAGGGTCGTCTACACAGATGGTGAGTTTCAGGGAAATGCCGGTTGGGGAGAATTTGTAGCAGCCTGAGCAAGACCCTCCTTGTACAAGCTTGTGTCCCAAGTGATGTTTCGCATGTCTACTCAGATTTTCCATGTTCTCTGAGCTTTCTTAGCGTACTTACCTATTGACATCCTCCAAGAGTTGTGTTATGGTGGTGTAACGATTTCGGAAAACGATTTCCCATTATGAAACAGGCAACCATTAGAGACGTAGCTGCAAGAGCTGGGGTTTCGCAGAGTACTGTCTCTCGTGTGTTGAACGGGAATGACGCTGATCACATGCGGCCGGAAACGAAACAGCGAGTTCTAGTGGCGATTAAGGATCTGAATTACACGCCGGTAAAAGCGGCGCAGACACTTCGTCGACAGCACACGCAAGTAATCGGTATCCTCGTTCCAGATATCTCTAACTCATTTTTCTCCCGTATCGTGCGTGGTGTAGGATCGGTCGCATTCGAGAACGACTTTTCCACTCTGGTATGTGACAGCGCGCATTCTGTTGAGAAGGAGTCACGCTACTTGCACATTCTCCTTGCGGAAGGGGTGGAGGGGATCGTCTTTATCCCGGTGGGGCGTCCGGACGGGGTACAGCTGCAGCGCTTGCTGCGCCAAGGGATCAAGATCGTCGTTGCGGATCGTCGTGTGGAGGGATTGCCTACCGTTGGGGCCGACAACCAGGGGGGGAGCTGCGAATTGACGAAGCACCTCATTAGGCTCGGTTATCAGAGGATTGCCTACATCGCAGGACCGCAAGAGGTGAGCACG
This sequence comes from uncultured Thermotogae bacterium, assembly GCA_964596555.1. Lineage (GTDB taxonomy): Bacteria > Bipolaricaulota > Bipolaricaulia > UBA7950 > UBA9294 > M55B144. The sequence goes on along the minus strand of CAZQUT010000002.1, from coordinate 23,876 downwards.
ACCCAGGACCGCTTAGCTGGCTTTCGCCAAACGATGGCGCAGGCCAATCTCTCTCCTGTATGTATCTGTCACGGTAAGTTCACCTATGAATCCGGATACGAGCACGCCCAGAAAACCCTGGGAACACACCATGTGGACGCAATCATGGCGGGAAACGACCTCATCGCGATTGGGGTGATCCAGGCTGCTGAGGACATGGGGCTAAGCGTTCCGGAGAACCTAGGAGTGACAGGATTCGACCACACGCCGCTCCTGGCTCTTGTGAGACCGAAGCTGACCACAGTGAAGGTCCCGGCATACCGTTTTGGCGAAGAGGTATGTCGGCAACTCTTCGATGGGAAGGGCGAGGACATCACCTTGCCGGTCAAACTCATACCCGGTGCCACCTGTCAACAGCAAGTGATCAAGGAGGAGAATAAATGAGTGGAAAGATGATTCGGCTGAGGCGGATCTTCCGTGCGGATGGACGGGCGGTCGTCATCGCCCTCGACCACGGGCAGTTCAAGCACGAGGCAAAAGGACTCGAAAGCATGGAGGGGGTCATAGGGAAGGTGGTCGACGGCGGGGCGGATGGGATAATCCTGAATCCCGGCCCTGCGGCGCAATTCGCATCCATCTATGCCGGAAGGTCAGCGCTCATCTTGCGGCTGACCGGGGCATCGACCGAGCATAACCCAGATTTCGATTACCACCGCCTGATCGCCACGGTGAAACAGGCCGTCTCTCTCGGCGCGGACGCTGTCTTGGTGATGGGGTTCATCGGAGGAGCGGGAGAAGCCCGCTCGCTCGAACTTCTCGCGAAGATCGCAGGAGATTGTCGGCACTATGGTATGCCGCTCATCGCGGAGATACTCCCCGTTGAACCGGACAGATTCTACGATACAGGGTGGGTGCGTTGCGCGGCACGGGTGGGGTACGAACTCGGGGCCAATTGTATCAAGGCCTACTTCACGGGTGCACCAGCCTACAAATCTGTTATTGACAGTTGCCCCGTTCCGATTCTCATTGCTGGCGGTCCAAAAGTAGATGACCCACTGACTATGGTGCGTGACGCGCTCGCGTTGCATGCCGCGGGTGTTGCCTTCGGCAGAAACATCTTCGAGGCCGCCGATCCCACACGAGAGGTTGAACAACTTACGGAGCTAGTCCATTCGCAGAGCGATTAAGGAGGTACCTATGATGATGCAGAGAAGATTACGGCTTGCACTGGCAATCGGGATAGCACTCTGTACCCTGATACTGGCAAGCGCCGTCCTTTATGGGGTAACAGGAATGATCTACATCGATTACAACAAGGATCTGCAATACGACAGCGCCGATCTTCCACTATCTGGGGTGGTCGTGAGCGATGGGGTTACAATAGTGTCGACGGATGATAACGGCGTTTTCGCGCTGGACCATGATCCCGAAGCTGGATTCGTCTTTATCTGCACGCCCAGCGGGACCCGGCCGCTTGACGGATGGTACCGGGACCTTACGGAAGGGAAACCCCTTGACTTCCCACTGGGGGAGGTAGTGGACGATTCCCCGCTCGTCTTCGTTCAACTCTCGGACACGCACTACGCGACTGACCCGGATGAGTTCAAGAAAGCCTTCTACGATCGACGGATGAAAGTCCTCCCTCAAGGGGTATTGGATTCGATCATCGATGAGGTAAACAGCCTCGCACCGGATTTTGTTATGCTGACAGGAGACGTTGTGGCCGATGCGCAACGGCCACCTGTTGAGCTGGTCGACAAATGGATGGCCTATGTAGCCAACCAGTTTGCCGCAAACTTTACTTCCCCTTTCTTCGCTGTGGAAGGGAACCATGACATAGTGCGGGATGAAGCCGTAGGGAAAGGGATATACGAAAAATACTTTGGTCCTACCTATTACTCATTTAATAGGAAAGGTATCCACTTTGTCGTTTTAGACACCATGCAGCTTTCTGGCACAAAACTCACTTATACAGTCTCCCAAAATCAACTTGTTTGGATAGAGCAGGATCTGGCCGCAGCAGATCCGAATGCCCCTATTGTGGTCTTCTGTCACGAGCCAACCCCTTCTTGGGCTAATACCGAGGAGAATGCACAGATGCTCAAGCTCTTAGCAAATATCGGTATCACTGCTTTGTTAGATGGCTCTTGGCACGCGAACTTCCTTATACACCAGCAATACCCCTTCTATGAGCTTACATCTGGAGCAGTATGCGGCTCCTGGTGGGAAGGGGAGGCCCCAGATGGAAGCGAGTTTGGATATCGGGTGTACCGGATGAGCCGCGGGCGGTTGGAGAGTATCTGGCAGGAGGTGGGCCTGAACACAGTTGAACTCAGCTCACCCCAAGGGGCGGTTGTCTTCTGGAACGATACCTTGCAGGCAGCGGTGTGGGGGGAAGCGAAGAGCGCTTCCTGGCAACTCGATGACAGAGCATCAATAGAAGCAGGGTTATCTCACAATATGCTTTGGAGCACCGCCTACGGAAACCTGAACTTCTCAACGCTGGACGGCGGCTACCATTCATTGACGATCGACTTTCTGATGGTGGATGGAGAAACCGTCTCCCGTGAGCGGTCTTTCTACATCTTAAACCCCAATTTAACGATCGACGAGATGAAGTCCCATAGTGAGGTCTTCATCGGAAAGACAGTTGCGGTTCCCCGACTCGAAGTCAAGGCAATTATGGGTAACGACATCTCGGCAAGTGACGGAAGTGCAACCATTATCATAGGCAAGTTCCCTATTCCAGTGGAAAGGAAGGATGTGATCGGGATAGTAGGTATTTATCGCGAGCACAGCGCGACACTGATAAAACCCTACGACCCCATCTTCTTCACGAAGTACGACGAGGCAGCAGATTAACAAAAGGGAGGGTGTAAGAGCATGAAAGGAGGAATGATGAAACGAGTTATGTTGCTGGCTCTGATGGTCTCGATGCTTGGGGTTCTCGGATCGGCCGCCGACCTCATGTTTGTCTGCCCTGCCTGGCAGGGAGATACGGTGAAGGAGATCAAGGCTATCGTCGCGGAGTGGAATGAGGCTAATCCGGACATTCAGGTCGAGATCAATTGGCAAGGCTGGGAGAACCTGGACGACTATCTGTTGACTAGTTTTCAGGGTGGGCAAGCCCCGGACATCTTCCATGAGGATTCAGTAATGTGCTATGAGTATGGGATGCTCGGCTACGCTGCTCCGCTCAACGATTACCTGAGCGATGACACACTGGCCGATATCTCCTCATCGATATGGGATGGGGTTAGCGATGATAACGGCGCTATCTATGGGATGCCCCTTTTGCAAGAGACACTGGTCATCTTCTACAACAAGGCCCTGTTCACCGACGCGGGGATCGTTCTACCTGAAGATGGGATGATCACCTGGGACGAACTCCGTGGCTACGCGCAGCTACTGACCAAGAGGGATGAGACCGGCGAGGTCACCACGTGGGGGCTACTCGCCCCGCTCGAGCAGCGTCTGTGGTGGTGTCTGGTGGATGAGAACAATGGACACGTGCTCCAGCAGTATGACGATGGGACGTGGCACGTAGACATTGACGATAACGCTAGGCAGGCGATCAAGAGTTTCACCGATCTAGTAACGGTAGATAAGACGATGCCGCAGGATATCTTGAGTTATGACTTCATGAGCCTGCTGCAAGGGTTTAGAACTGGTAAGTATGCGATGTTCAGCTACGGTTGCTGGGTACGAAGCTGGATCGAGCGACTGACAAAGGGGAAACTCGATTGGGGGATGCTGCAGGTTAAGGGAGATGAAAGGACGGTCACCGAATCTGATCCGCAATCGTTGGGCATATACATTGACTCTCCACACAAAGATGAGGCGGCCGAGTTCGTGAAGTTCTTCACCAATGTGGAGAATTCAGCCCGGATTGCCTATGCTGACTGGCTCTTCCCGGTCAGACAGAGCGCCATCGATCGGCCAGAATTTCAAACAGAAGGAGGGCAGTGGAACGTCGCGTATCAGTGGCTGCCCTACGCTCGGGACGTGAAGCCGCACATGTTTGCATTCTTCTCGTGGGAGTGGCAATCATTCCTGCCGCAGTTAGAACTCGTTGTCTTGGGAAAAAGAGACCTTGATACAGCTCTCAACAATGCAACGACGCAGGGGAACATGTTCCTAAAGAGGATGGGCCTGCAATAGGGGGGTAATCTGCGATTTATGGAGGTGATAATTATAAGCATGAGCATAAGTATAAGAACAAGATAGATCCAAACGAAGCAAAAGACAGACAAGGGAGGATAGATTATGAAAAATGTTTCTAAGGTGTTGCTATGCGTACTGGTGATTACACTCATGGCCGTGAGTGTGTGGGGGAAAGAAGTCCCCGTACCTGCTGGAGAGGTTGTATTTACGGTATCGGGAGCGATCGCGCTGACCAATAATGGTGACGTGTTCGAGTTTGATATCGACATGCTGAAGGCACTTCCCTACGTTGCCTTTGTAGTGGAGGATCCGTGGATGGGAGAACAGGCCTACGGTGGTGTGACGCTGAAGGCGGTTCTCGACTACGTGGGGATTCCCGCCGGTGCTAGCACTGCCGTGACGATCGCTTCGGATGATAAGGAAGTCCCCGTTGCAATCAGGGATGCCCTCTACTATCCGGTCCTTTTGGTTACCACTCTCGATGGTGATGACCTCCCAGCAAGCGTGGGTGGACCGGTGAAGCTTGCCTTCCCGTACAACTCCGATCCAGAGACCATAGAGCTCTACGACGAGAACCAGTGGAACTGGTACGTCGTCGAGATCCGGGTCGAGTACTAGATTTTTATGGGGGGCGAGAGCCCCCCTTCTTTCTTGAGAGACGATCAGAAGGACATCAAAGATGAAGATCGCTGAGCTTGTCGAGATTGGGAAGATCGGTTATCGGGAGATTCCCACGCCGCACGCCGGTCCTGGAGAGATAGTGCTGAAGACACAAGCCGTCGGACTGTGTGGAACCGACGTTAAGGCTTACTTCAAGGGACACCCGTACTTCACCCCTCCTTGCATACTTGGACATGAGTTTACTGGGACCATAGTGGAAGTGGGGCCAGAAGTTGACCGATTCAAGGTAGGAGAGCGAGTCGTTGCTGCTCCGTATGTTGAGTGTGGAGTGTGCGATCTCTGCCAGCACGATTTTGGGGAGATGTGCGAACACAAGTCATTTGTTACGGGCGCGTTTCAGGAGTTCATCCTTCTTCCACGAGCGATCGTGGAACAGGGGACCTTCCGCTTGGGAGCGGAGGTCGATTTCTCCGTCGGATCGCTAGCTGAACCACTTGCCTGTGTTCATAATGGGATCGAGAAGGCGGACATCAGTAACGGTGATACCGTCCTTGTCATCGGTGGCGGGCCGATGGGAGTGATGCTTGCCCTGTTGGCAAGAACGAAAGGCGCACAGGTTCTACTGAGCGAGATCTCCGTTTCACGGATTGAAGCGGCGCGCCACCTCGGCCTGGCTGTTATCTCACCACAGGAAGAGGACCTCAGCGAGCGGATGACCGCCGAGTGGGGCAGGGACAAAGCTGATCGCATCCTAGTCGCCGTCGGAAGCAAGGCACCAGTAGAAACGGCTTTTGATATGGCAGCGCCCGCTGGACGGGTTCTTCTATTCGGAGGATTACCGAAGGGTGATCGAGTATGTATCGATGCATTTGCGGTACACTACCGCGAGATCTCCCTTGTGGGCAGTTTCGGCTACAACCTGCGCCAGTTTGGAGAAGCCGTCAACTGGTTGAACGATCATGCACAAGATTTCCCGGGCATCATCACACATACTTTCCCCTTTTCCGAGCTAGAGAAAGCACTGCAACTTGCCAAGGAAGCTAAAGGATTGAAGATTGTGATAGAGTTTGCTGAAGGGCTTGGTCAATGATGCACAGCAATCGCGGAGCATTCAACGAAGAGCGCCGAGCCATTCCCTTTCTCATTCCAGCGTTAGTTGTTCTCTGTGGTGTCAGCCTGTATCCATTGATACAGGGAATTACGCGGATGTTCTACACTTACCGTGCTCTCGCACGAGAGACCGTGTTTGTCGGCTTCCAAAATGTGGGACTTCTGTTTCAGGATCCCCTTTTCCTGCGTGCATTCAGTAACAGCCTTGTCTGGACGATAACCAGCGTTGGGATGCAGTTTGTCCTTTCCTATTGGCTGGCCACAATGCTTAATTCCCGCTTCCTGCGTTTCCGAAGGATGTTCCGCGGAATAGCTCTCGTTCCTTGGGCCCTGCCTCCGGTTGTTGTCTCACTAATGTGGCGCTACATCTTTCTTAACGGCGGGCCACTGAATACTGTCCTCCATTCTTTGGGCATGGCCCATCCGCCCAATTGGCTCACTGATCCGCAGCTTGCTCTCTGGACATGCATCATCACCAATATTTGGATGGGGATTCCATTTGTCACTGTAATGCTTCTTGCCGGGCTGCAGACGATCAATAAAGATATCGTCGATGCTGCAGCAATCGACGGGGCGAGCTATATTCAGACTCAGGTTAACATCATCGTCCCGAGCATCAAGAAAGTTGTACTGATAATCTTTACTCTGGAGACGATTTGGACATTCAACATGTTCGACATCGTGTTCATTTTGACAAAAGGGGGCCCGGGGAATGCGTCTCTCACTCTTCCCCTGTACGCCTACGAAAACGCATTCATGTACTATCAAGCGGGCTATGGAGCCGCGATCGGTCTACTTATTCTGTTGTGCCTTCTTGTCGTGATCGTCTTTTACATTCGGGAGGTACTAAGATGAGGATGTCCCCAGTAAAACAGGTGCTGTTGCACGTGTTTGTCGTCCTGTTCATGCTCCTCCTTGCCTTTCCGATGGTCTTTCTCCTGTTTAACTCGTTCAAAACAGAGCAAGAAATTATCGCTTCCCCAATGGAGGTTCCAAGGGAAGTGACGTTTGTCAACTACCAGGAGATCTTTACCGAGTCGACCTTTATAACGAACTTCAAGAATAGCAGCATCGTTGCCCTGGCGACCGTGCTCTTGTCGATCATCGTTTCTACGCCGGCCGGATATGCTCTATCGCGGTTCAGGTTTCGTGGGCGAACCATATTCTCCGTGTGGCTCCTTGCCACCCAGTCCTTCCCTGGGATCATCATGGTTCTGGGACTCTTCACCGTATTGAAGACCTACCATTTGTTGAATACGATCCCTGGCCTTGTGATTATGTACACCAGTTTCAGCATGCCCTTCGGCATCTGGTTGCTTAAGGGTTACTTCGACAAGATCCCGGTTGCCTTAGAAGAAGCTGCTCGCATTGACGGGTGTGGCCGGCTGAGATCGCTCGTCAAGATCGTTCTTCCTCTTTCCGTTCCTGGGCTCCTGGCAGTGGGGACATTCTCATTGCTTCTATCGTGGAACGAGTTTTTCTTTGCATTAGTCATTATGCGTGATAACGCTCACTACACTCTTCCCGTATTCCTGGCGCGGTTCATGGGTTCAGGCGGGGTAGTTCGGTGGGGGCCATTGAGCGCAGCAGCGTTGCTGGCATGTATCCCTGTCCTGATCCTGTTCATGCTGGGCCAGAAATACCTTGTCTCCGGTCTTACGGGAGGGGCGATCAAGTGAACCACATCGTGCGTGCCGGTTTGATTGTCCATCCTGCTGCTGGACGGGGAGAGACAGCGATGCGGGAGCTGCTTCCCATTCTCTTCTCTCGCGTTGAGATCGCCTCCCTATTGATCGTGTCCGGGACAGTTGGTGCATCCATTGCCCAAGAAAAAGGACAGGACTTTATCCAAATGGATGTTCCCGTGACCTCCGATTTTGCGTTCATTGAACGCGCGGCGAAGGCGATGCTTGCGAGGAAAGTTGATACGCTGATTGGCGTTGGTGGGGATGGGACCCTATGCGCAGTCGCAAACACAATAGTAGCTAGTGGAGCGAAGGTACGCCTCCTGGGAGTCGGTGCTGGGTCGTCCAACGTGGGACCGCTTGTAACGATACGTGGGAGGGATTTGGAACGGCTCGATCTGTCTTGCCTCGCGGCTCGTCCGATTCACGGAATTGATGTGCGGGTGAATGGTGAACACATAGGGATTGCATTCAACGACGTCACTTTCAGCAATACCTTCTTTGGAACGAGAGATGGGGTGCGCCTTGATCTAGACGCCCGTGCGATGCTCACTGGAACGAAGAGGGAAGCTCAGCCGCACTCAGTTTGTGGGGAGAAAACGCGAATCTACAAGAATGAGCTACTAATGGTTAGCAGTATGGACACGCAGATGGGGCAGATCGTTGCCTCGCCGATCAATGATCCAGTTCCCTACAGTGGAAAGGCTGTGAGTGGGTTGATGTGTTGGGGACCATACCTAGGCAAAGAGGGAGTCCTCACTGTGGCAAGTGCCGTCTTGATTCGAACGCATATCGTTCAGAAGGATATCGAAGCCATCGAACCGGTCACTCTCCGGCAGATCAGCTTTGGTGATGGTGACAGCGTGGAGATTGTGGGCCTCGAAGCGGATGCAGCCCTAATTCTCGATGGAACGCCAATACGTGCTTTTGCACCGAGCAACCGCGTCGTGCTCTCTCTCAGGCGTGACGCCCTTCATGCGTACGGAAGAATGATCTAGAAGACAAGAAAAGGAGAAACATTGCTGTACAAGAATATCGAACTGGAAGAAGTGAACTGTGAATGTACGGATGTCTATCTCTGCCGTGTGTTGCTTACTGCCCTGACAGAGAGAGTAGCGCTGCAAGAAGCCACTTATTTATCCGGCTTTTCCGTGATCACTTCTGCGCCGCTGCAAGCATGCGTGGAGGGACGCGTCTCCCCGACGGAATCTCCGGATGCCCGCCCCGGCGTTCTCATTCAGTTCAACGCTCCTACAGAGTTGGGGATGGATGCATTCCGCAAAGCCTTGCTCGATCGCTTGTACATCCTGCCACACCTTCCCACTTGCTCGCTTTTCGATGCAAGCCTGCAGGGAAGAGATGGGGAGATGATCGCCATTGGCGAACATGTGAGAAGATGGGGCGATGGATTCGAGCGGGAGGAGAAACTTGGCGGGCGCGATGTGATACGCCTTCCGATCATGACGGGAGACATCATGATCGAGCGGCAGTTCCACATCATCAACGGTATGGACGGCGTGCTTGAGGTCTTCGCTCAGAATGCGGCTTCATGTCTTATCGCGGCACAGGAGGCATCGGATCGCATCTTCAACGATGTCTACGGTGTCTCTCTCTTCAACTATCCACTCGGTGGAATCAGCGGAGCGAAGGTAGGCGGCATCAATTATCGCGACGAAGGCTTGACGATCAACGAGCCGTTCTGCCCCGGGCTGCGCAACGAAGTTGAAACGAAAATCCCGGATAACGCGGATGCGGTGATCGAGTACCCGCTCATCGGAGTAGGGCTTGCCGAGATCAAAGAGGGATTGCGCACGGCGATTGATGCCTTTGCTGCAACTCCAGGGACAATACGCATCACCGCCCCTTCATTCGGAGGGAAGTGGGGAAAGCATCAGCTTTACCTTCCTGATGTGGTCGGTGAACGGTAGAGAATATGAATAGTCCAAGCCTCGATTCAAGAATGCAAGCGCATATTGCCCGCCGATCGGGCGAGCTCACGCGCATTCTGATTGACCACGCATGGGAATACGGCCTCTCTGTACAGACACTCCCCTGCAAAGCGACGTTGATCGACGCTGGATTTGGCGTAGTTGGGTCATTCGAGGCAGGGCGCCTGTTGATTGAGATCTGCCATGGAGGGCTGGCCAACGTCTCGCTTGACCTCACCGATCTTGGGGGATTCATCCTCCCACAGATTACTGTCGAGTCGTTTCATCCTCTCCTCTCAACATACGGACTGCAAACCTCCTATCCATTGAGCGCGGATAAGCCGGGGATTCGCGTTTCCGGTCCTATCCGTCTGTGTTTGGATGGAGACTTGCCCGCGAAGGATGCGATCGGGATTGCCGTCATTGAAACCGATTGTCTCCCCGATGATGCGGTTGCGCTCCATCTTGCTGAGAAGAGCGGCGTTCTGCCGCAGATGTTGACCCTGATCGCCGCACCGATCGCAAGTGTGGTTGGCGCGACGCAGATCGCGGGACGAGTGAATGAGAGCGTCATCTTCACTATGAAAGAGAGCCTGGACGTCGATCCCCATATCGTCAAACACATGATCGGGCGAGCGCTTGTGTGCCCGGTGAACGGAGGCGCATCTCCCACAGAGAATCGTCCCTACCCCGATGACTTCATTCACTACGCTGGCGCTGCGCTCCTTACTGTTGACGGCTTTCCGGATGACGGCTTGGATGAGCTTGCGCACCGGCTCTCATTTGAATCCGCTTCGATTTACGGGCGCCTGTTCTGCGATGTGTTGCGGGAAGCGGGTGGGGTCTTCGAGAAGATCCCTAATCTGAATGACATCAACAAACCGGCGCAGATCACGATCAATCACCTCTCCAGCGGGCGCGTAAGCCGTGCTGGGAAGGTGGACGTGAAGTGCTTGGTCGATCTTCTAGAAGGAAGGGATTGCAATGGTGGATGACATGAGAGAAAGGATGATCCTCATCGAGAATATCTCCCATCTCGTTCGGGACGCGCACCGTGTGGAGCACGATGTGGACGTGCTGATCGAAGGGAATCGGATCGTGCGGATCGGTCAGGTCACATCACAGGAGATAACACTGGAGACCATCGTTATCGATGGAAGAGGCCGGATCGTCACGCCCGGGTTTGTCAACGCACACACTCACCTCTATCAATCGATGCTTAAGGGTAGGAGGGATGACGTCCCGCTCGTATCGTGGTGCGAGGAAGTGACCTTCCCGTTTGTGCGTAACGTGCTGCGGCGAATGCGAGAAGGGAGCGTAGGTGAGATTGGTTATCTCTGGTCGATGCTCGGGACGATAGAGATGATTCGAAGCGGGATCACGACGTTCATCGACATGGACATGAATCTTCCCGGAGTTCCGCAAGCGTGGGCCGAGATGGGCATCCGCGGGATCGCTGCGATGAGTATGGTCGATCAGTGGGTCCCCGACGATTTGATCACTACGCCAGAGCGGTTGCGGGAAGAGACCCTGAAGCTTATTGAGGACTGGCATCAGATGCCATCGGAAGATCCGCTCGTGCAGGTCTTCCTAGGGCCCTCCGCTCCGTTTACCTGTAGTGAGGGCTTGCTCACTTGGATCATGGAGACCGCTGAGCGATATGACCTCGGGATTCAGACACATGTGTCGGAGACGGAGTGGGAGGTGCAACACTCCCTGGAAACGGTGGGGAAGACTCCTCTCTCTTACCTGGAGTCGATCGGTTTTCTCTCTCGCCCGATTCTTGCCGTCCATGGCGTTCACCTTACCGATAAGGAGATAGAGCTTGCCAAGAATCGCTCGGTGACAGTGGTCTACAACCCGAAGAGCAACATGAAGCTTGGCAGTGGGATCGCTCCAATCACGAAGATGCGGCAGGTTGGTGTCAATGTCGCTATGGGAACCGATGGCGCGGCATCAAATGACCTCCTGGACCCATTTGAGGAGATGCGTACCGGGGTCCTCCTGCAGAAGGTGGCAGCTATGGATCCAACTGCCCTGGATGCGCGCGATATCTTTGCCAGTGCGACCGCAGTTGGAGCTGCGGCCTGCCGAGTCGACGCGGGGACCATTGACGAGGGACGGCTTGCTGACCTTGTCATCATGGATCCCTCTGCTCCGCATATGTTCAACTTGAGCGACGATATCATCCCTGCGCTTGTCTATTGTGCCAAGGGGAGCGATGTTGAAACGGTAATCATTAATGGGCGCATCGTCATGCGCGATCGGACGATCACGACAATCGATGAGAAAGCTATTATTAGGGAGGTTAAGAAGATAGGTGAAAGTTATGGATAATAATATCAAGGAAGGACTTGTAGCGATCGTTGGTGAGCGGTATGTCAGCGATCATATGGTAGATAGGATCTGCTATTCACGGGATTGTGGTCCAGACAAAGCAGGAATTCCGGACGCGGTAGTCCGTCCTGGATCGACAGAAGAGGTGGCCGCGATTGTCCGTCTCGCGAACAAAGTCAAGAAAGCGATTTACACGCGGGGACGGGGAACAACCTTCCTGGGAAGCGGCGTTAAAGACGGCGTGATCATTATCGAAACAACCAGGATGAACCGGATAGAGTGCGTTGATCTGCAGGCGGGATACGTCACTGCACAGGCAGGGGCGATCTGGCATGGAATCGACAACCATTTGCATAAACTGGGACGGGAGCTTGCTGTTCCCGGTGGGGGAGGACTCTTCTCATGCACCATCGGTGGGACAGTCGCGGTCAATGCTATTCCACATGGAGCTACAGAGTATGGGATGACCGCCGATCATGTCCTGTCTCTTGAGGTCGTTCTTCCGGATGGAAGCGTAATCAACACTGGCTCAGCCGCTAATCCGAATTCTGAGCCGATCGAGCGAAATGCTAACGGGCCCGATTTTGCTGGGCTATTCATGGGGTCGTATGGGGTCCTTGGCATTATCACCAAGGTAACATATCGCATTCGGCCGGTTCCGGAGACGGAGCTGTTTGCATTTTATGCTTTTGATGACTATCAGGATGCAATCGATGCAGCGGATGGTATTCAGATGCGCGAGGCAGCGACGTTCATTGTTGGCATGTTCGGTGGACCTAAACCGGCGGGAGTGGAAGGTGACGGGTTCCTCCACCTGATCGTTCGTGATCGTGCTACTAGGGCACGCGAGCGGCTTCAGGAGGCTGCTGCAATCTGCGAATCGCACGGCGGGCGCCCTTCCTCTGCGGAGGGGACGAGGCACTACTGGGAGGAGCACATGTACTCCTGGCTGCGAAACACCGCGCCCGGACCATACTACAGTGATCGGCCGTACTTCTGCCCCGAGGTAGCGGGGTTTGTCTCCACTCAGGGGCTGAAGAAGGCGGTTCGGCTGTTCCGCAATCTACGGGAAGAGCGCGATGCGGATTTCACCCGATACGGGATTCGAGTCAAGGGTCTTGATGCATACTTCTCCCGCAACGGGGCCTACCTGTGGATCGACACCCTGTATGATGAACGCCGAAATGACGCCTGGGAGTACGGGATGAAGTTACGCGGCGATATCGCCGAGTTGATGTTCACGGAAGGGCGGATGAGCCCGGGCGGTTTGGGTGCCGGGGTTTCTCCGTACATCATGGGAAAGCTCGGTACGTCTTTTGAGCTGTTTAAGGCGCTCAAGACCACGATGGACCCGAACGGTATCTTGAACCCCGACCTTCTCTTCCCCACTGGAGTGAAACATGAAGCTTGAGAAGTATAGAGATCAGATCTACAGCTGTCTTCGGTGTGCGTTCTGTTTCGATCAAGAACAAGGGGAAGGACAGAAGATCTGTCCACCATATGCAACGTATGGGCTTGAATCGTATGGCGCGCGGGGAAAGCTTGCCATCGCGCGTGCCCTGATCGACAAGGAAATAGAGTATGACGAAGATGTTGCAGAACGTATCTTTGCCTGTACCGAGTGTGAGGCTTGCCAAGAGCAGTGCTTCAAGTATCTTCCGCTCACTGAGATCTACGCAGCGATGAAAGAGGACCTGGCAGAGCGGGATTTGTTGCCCTCTGGCCTCAGCGATGTACTTGCTCAGGTGGACGAGTTTGGCAATCCGTATAAGAAACCCGGAGAGAAGAGACTTGCCTGGCTTCCCAACAGAGAAAGGATTGATAGGCAAGCAGGTGTCCTGTTCTTTGTTGGTTGCACCACTGCTTACCTGAGACGCGGTATCGCCCGTAGTTCTTATCAGGTTCTCGAAAAGCTGGGAGTGGATTTCACACTTCTTGGTAACGAACAATGTTGCGGTCATCCCTATATCGCGGCAGGGAAGATGGATCATGCAAGAAAAACGGCGGCGATGAATCTGGAAGCCATTTCCTGCCTTGGAATAGAGACCGTTGTCTTTGCCTGCCCCGGGTGCTTGCGTACGTTTAGGGAAGAGATGCCGCGGCTTCTCGGCGAGCCGCTCCCGTTTAAGACGATGCACTTGACTGAGTTTATTACTGGGGAGCTCGCAAAGCACCCTGTTCAGCTGAAGAAGCTGTCTCGTGTCGTTACCTATCATGATCCCTGTAATCTTGGCAGACACATGGGAATTTACGAGCCACCGCGAGAACTGATCGAAATGATCCCTGGGCTCAGGCTGGTGGAGATGCCGCGTAACCGTGATAACTCTTTCTGCTGTGGAAACGGCGCGTTTGTTCGCTATGACTACGAGGAAATGTCCGTGGATTGCGAGCTCGATCGGTTTACAGAGGCGGAAGCAACGGGAGCGGACACAGTGGTGAGTGCATGCCCGGCGTGTCAGAGTGGACTTCTGGATGCCAAGAGCAAGGCAGGATCGAAAGTAGAAGTCCTTGACATTCTCGAACTTCTCGCCAAGGCACTCCGGGATGAGTGAGGTATACATGGATCGATTGAAGAAGCGACGTGAGGACGCGGCAAACATGTGGGAGACGACAAGCCTCTCCGGAGTGAAGATCTACCCCATGCGTGCCGCTGTGCAAGCGATGATCAATCAGGGATACAACATGGATGCTGCCCTTAAGCTTCTCCAACACGCTGAGAAATGCTATACGGATGGCAATTGGGACAAGCTTCTTGTCAGGATCTCTCGTATTAACAAGGAGATCCACCTTGCGCTGGAAGCTGGCAAGAACATCGGACCCACGACTTTCAGCGAAATGGCTGCTTTGCTCCCTCAACCTCCGAAAGGGATTCCCGGTATGATCACCGATTCGGAGTATCTCGATCGAGTAAAAGGAGGATGGGTGGGGAAGTGCATCGGCACGGCACTGGGTGACCCGGTGGAAGGCTGGACAAGTGAGATGATCCGTTCCCGCTATGGGACGGTTAATAGCTACCTCGTCCCGCCTAAGGTGGAGAATGACGATACGGCCTACCCGATCCTTGTGCTCCATGTGCTTGATGAGTACGGTTCTTCGTTTACTAGCGAGCAGCTAGCTCTGGAGTGGGTGGAGCACCTGCCATATGCGTTCACTGCGGAGATGAGCGCATTGGAGAACGTCAAAGCAGGGATCATGCCGCCAGAGAGCGGGCGATTTCGAAATCCGTGCAGTGAGTGGATTGGCGCACAGATGCGCGGCGAGATACATGGATTGCTGACACCGTTTCGCCCCGATCTTGCCGCAGAGCTCGCCTTTCGCGATGCGATCATCTCGCATCGACGAGAGGGGATCTACGGTGAGGTCTTCTGTGCCGCCCTTATCAGCATTGCCTTCTCCGACCGGTCGATCGAGGATATCCTGCGGCTGGCGTTGGCGTTCGTTCCGCCAGAGAGTCGTTTTAGCGAGGTGGTCGAACGGACTATCAGGTGGTGCAACAAGATAGGAGACTGGAAGGGCGTGCTGGCAAAGATCCAGCAGGAGCTGGGCCATTACCACTGGATACACACTTTTCCCAACATCGCCACTGTAGTCACGGGCCTGTTATTGGGAGAGGGGGATTTCGAGAAGTCTCTCACAACTACACTCATGTGTGGATTTGACACAGACTGCTCGACCGGACAAGTTGGTGGCCTTCTCGGCACCATCCTTGGATACGAGCGCATTCCTGATAAATGGAAGGGCCCTGTCGGGCAGGAGTTCGAAAGTTACGTGATCGGGTTTGAGAAGATGAGCTTCGCAAAACTGAGTCAATGGACAGCAGAGCGGGGAAAGCAAATTGTCGGGCCGATCATCCGTAGCGCATGAGTTTACAGAAGAGAGGTGAATCTGGACAAGTGATCAGTGTATTGGGGAGCATCAACATGGATCTCGTCACCGAGGTCCCGCACCTTCCTCAACCAGGGGAGACCGTTCTCGGTCATAGATTCGACCGCTACCCGGGTGGAAAGGGGGCGAACCAGGCTGTGGCTGCAGCTCGCCTTGGGGCTCAGGTCTCCTTCTATGGGAAGATCGGCGTCGATCCCTTTGCGGAGGAACTCTTGAACAGCCTTGCGGAAAACGGCATCGATGTTAGTGCGGTCGAGCGAGAGGAGGGGCAGTCCACGGGGATTGCCAGCATCTGGGTGAGTGAGGATGGTGAGAACGTCATTGCTTATACCCCGGGTGCGAATGCCCGTGTAGATACCGCTTATATAGACCGGGTGCTTCCAACGATTGCAAGATCGGACGTGCTTCTTCTTCAGCTTGAGATTCCACTGGAAACGATCGATCACCTATTGCGACGATTACCATCGACACATCCTCGGGTGATCCTCGACCCAGCTCCGGCGCAGGACCTCTCGTCCGTCTTTCTTGAGCGAGTTGATTTTCTGACGCCAAACAAGGGGGAATTGTTTGCTGTGACCGGTGAACACGATCTAGAGGCAGCAGCGCACAAGCTGTTGGATCTCGGTGTGAGGCACGTAGTCTGCAAGGCGGGTGACCAAGGAGCGTACTTGTTTAAACGCGATGGCACGCGTCAGTTCCCTGCGTTTGGCGTTGCTCCGATTGATACTACTGCTGCTGGAGATGCGTTTAACGGTGCCCTGGGATGGGCGCTGGACGATTGCTGCCTGTCGGATGCGATCCGATGGGCAAATGCGGTCGGTGCGTTGGCCACCACCATCAGAGGAGCGCAGCCCTCACTCCCTACGCTGGCAGAGGTTGAGAAGTTCAAATTGACGAGCGAGAAGAGATGAGATGAACACGCGCAAGACTGGTTATGTTGATCTATCGGCGTACGCGATTGAGCTCGTGGACACGCCGATAGAGGCAATAGGGTCCTACTTAGGCGGGCGAGGTTACGCTGCCAGTATCTTGTACGATCTGGTCGGGAAAGAGGTTGAGCCTGAGAGTCAAGAGAGTGCCGTCATCATCTCCTCTGGCCTCTTTTCCGGAACACCGTGGCCTGCGGCGTCCCGTTATCACCTCACCTTTCGCTCTCCTCTCACCGGGATCTATGGGTATGCCAATGCCGGAGGGAAACTGGGGCCATATCTGGCGGCCTGTGGCTTCGATGCAGTAGTGATTCAAGGTCAGGCGGAAAGGCCGGTGTATCTCGTGATTGACAAGCTCAGTATTCGAATTGAGTTTGCTGACGAACTGAGGGGCAAGACCACAGGAGAAACAGAAGCGCTCCTGCACGCGAAGTACCCAGATGCCGCTGTGGCAAGCATCGGGCCGGCGGGAGAGAACGGTGTCCTCTTTGCCAGTGTGATGAACGACGGAGGACGAGCGGCAGCACGGACAGGGGGAGGGACAGTATTCGGGGCCAAGAATCTGAAGGCAGTGGTAGTCATTCGGAACAGACCGCAACTGTCTCCAAAGGAATTCCTCGATCAGGTTCGTGCTGCTACCAAGAAAATCCTTGCCAGTCCGGCAACGGCTGAGTACCACAGATGGGGCACACCGATCCTTGTTAACATCAAGAACGATGTGGGTGATCTGCCTACGAAGAACATGCAGTTGGGGCAAGTCCCGTTTGTCGATCGAATCAACGCCGAGGCGCTTGAGCGTTTTAAGGAGAAGACTGAAGGCTGTCTTGGCTGCCCAATTCGGTGTGCGCGTGTGTCCAGGATCGATGAAGGGAAGTACCGCTGTCGCACCGCTGGACCGGAATACGAGACGATCGACGCGTTTGGAGGCAAGTGTTACTGCAGTGACCCGCAGGTTATTATCTACGCAAATTTCCTATGCAACGAGCTAGGGATGGACACGCTCTCCACTGGTGCCGCGATAGCGTTCGCCATGGAGTGCCATGAGAAGGGGTTGCTGCACAGCGATGAATTGGATCTCTCGTGGGGAAACGGCGAGACAATTGTCACTCTGATCAACCAGATTGCAAAGCGGGAAGGCCTAGGGGCACTTCTAGCACAGGGGACGCGACGTGCGGCCGTGGAGATCGGGGGTGAAGCGTACCGGTATGCGATGCAGGTGAAAGGCCTGGAGATTCCGTCCCAGGAGCCGCGTGTGGCCAAGGGCTTTGGCTTGGGGCATGCTACCTCTAACCGTGGCGCTGATCATCTGTACGCCCTCCCAACGATCGATGTGGCACACCTCGAACAAGTGGGAAATGATCTCCTTCCAGACACCATGCCCGATCTGTTGGATACGGACAACGAGCGTTATAAGCCCGACCTTGTCGAATTCAGCGAGCGGTACTGTGCGATTGCTGATTCCTTAGGGGTCTGCAAGTTCAGCACCGTGGAGAATTATCAGCTTTACCCTGAGGACTTGGCATGGGGAATCAGCGCCCTTGGGTGGAAGATCAAAGCAGATGAGCTCTTGCAAATTGGGGAACGGATCATTAATCTGGAACGGATGTACAATGTGCGTCTCGGCCTGTCGGCAAGGGACGATCGACTTCCCTCCAGATTCACTGACGAATCCCTCCCTGTTAAGCACGGCAGGATTACCATCATGCACAAGATCAATGACTTCGATGCGATGTTGAAACGGTACTACCTGCTACGCGGATGGGATGAGAATGGTATTCCCACCGATGAGAAGCTGCGTGAGCTTGGCCTTGACGGACTAGTCCAGGAGGGACGATGCAGATAGGTGGCGGTTATATGGGAAGGTACCTACGGGTGGACCTCAGTGAGAGAACGATCGAAGAGCACGAGGTTACATCGGAGATGGCCCGCGCATTCCTGGGTGGGAACGGATTTGGCGTCAAGATTCTCTGGGATGAAGTCTCTCCTTCGGTCAATCCGCTATCACCGGAGAATGTGTTGGTTATTGCCACCGGTCCGCTTGTGGGCACGGCTTGGCCGACCTGCGGACGGATGGAGGCGATCAGCAAGTCTCCGCTTACCGGAATCTATGGCGATTCGAACTGTGGCGGATACTTCGGACCGGAGCTGAAGTTCGCCGGATACGACATGCTGGTTATCACTGGCGCTGCCGATCGGCCGGTCACGCTGTGGATTGGGCAGGAGAAAGCTACCCTAGAAGATGCCAGCAGTTTGTGGGGGATGGATACGATCGAGACTGAAGCAGCTATCAGAGAACAGAAAGGTGATGAGCGGATTAAGGTTGCGTGCATCGGTCCTGCCGGGGAGAACGGGGTCCGCTATGCCTCTATTCAAGTGACCCCCAACCGAAGCCTTGCACGCAGCGGGATTGGGACGGTGATGGGATCAAAGAAGCTCAAAGCGATTGCAGTACGAGGAAAGGGAAAGGTTCCAATCGCACACCCCGCGGAATTTGGCCGTCTTTCTCGCGCTATGCATGAGCGGATCAGAAAGAACGAGTTCTATCCTGCCCTTGCTCGCTACGGTACCTCCGGATTGGTGATGATCATGAACGAGATTGGTCGCTTTCCCACCAACAACTTCCAAGCGGGGGATTTTGCCCTTGCTGAGAAGATCGGGGGTGACACCCTCCATGACAAGTACTGGGTCAAGAACGATGGGTGCTTCGCGTGCCCGATTCGCTGCGACAACATCTATCGGGTGAGCGAAGGAGAGTTCGCTGGGACTGTTACATCGAGCTTCGAATACGAGACACTGAGTTCGTTGGGATCGGGGGTCGGTGTCAGCAGGCTGGATGCGATCATCGCGGCGAACGACCGCTGCGATAGGTTGGGGCTCGATACAATCTCCACCGGTCGGTCGATCTCCTTTGCCATGGAACTGTACGAGAAAGGGATCCTGACGAAGAAGGAGACCGGCGGAATGCCCCTGGAATGGGGCAACTACCACGTGGTCCTTGAGCTGATCGAGCAGATCGCCAACCGTGAAGGATTGGGAGCACTCCTTGCAGACGGGGTACGTGTTGCTGCAGCTCAGATTGGGCACGGAGCGGAATACTACGCGATGGAGGTCAAGGGGCAGGAGATTCCGGCTCAGGATGGGCGAGCACAGCAGTCCATGGGCCTTGCGCACATCACATCGAGCCGCGGAGCCGACCACCTCAAGGCCTTCCCTACGATCGATGAGACAGGCTATCCTAAAGAAGTGGAACGTCGCTACGGGAAAGAGTATCTGCCTGAAATGGCCGATCCGCACGCAACAAAGTACAAGCCATTCCTGGTGAAGGACGGAGAGGATTTCGGCGCGGTGGTCGATTCTGTGGGCGTATGCAAGTCTGGCGGCACGTTTGTCATGGCCGAGATCTACTGGCCGGAGATCGCGCAGGGGCTGACCTACGCTACGGGGATCGAATTTACCGGAGGCAATCTCAAGACAATCGGGGAGCGGATATACAACCTGATGCGTGCCTACAACGCGATCCACGGGATCACGCGGTCGGATGATCGCCTCCCGCGCCGGTTCACCGAGGAGCCCTCTCCCTCTGCTGGAGCAAAGGGAGAGATTGCTCATGCGGAAGATATGCTCGATGAATACTACGACTTGCGTGGCTGGGATAAGAAGCGCGGTTGGCCGACGACGAAGACCTTGGAAAGGCTTAGTCTCTCTCAGGTGGCCAAGCGGCTGAAGGGGTTAGAGGATGGCTGAACGTCTCGTTCTCGGCGGAGCGCTCCTTTCCTCTGCTGAAGAACCATTGAAAGAGGATTGGGGGGCTGCGATCGATGGGGCAATGATCACTGCAGTCGGTCCGAACGATGAGCTGCGTGCCGCACATCTTGATGCTGAGGTGATCGATGCGACCGATCTTCTCCTCATGCCCGGGTTTGTGAATGCACACATGCACTCCTACGGCCTCCTTGCTCACGGTATTCCGGTCGATGCGTCATCAGTGGGCTTCTATGAATTTCTAAGCGACTTCTGGTGGCCGCGGGTAGAGAATCGACTTGACCACGAGATGATCTCTGCCGTGTCTCGACTAGCGTGTGGGAGGATGATTCAGTCCGGGTTCACCAGTTTCTGCGACATTTTGGAGGCGCCAAACTGCCTCCCTGGGGCGCTCGAAGTGGAAGCGAAGGTTCTAATAGATGCAGGCCTTAGAGCAGTCCTGTCAATCGAGGCGTCGGAGAGGCTGGGAAGAGAACTGGGAGAAAAGGCGATCACGGAGAACGCGCGATTTGCCGAAAGGCACGTGGCCGATCCACTCGTTAGTGGAATGATGTGTGTCCACACGAGCTTCACCTGCTCGGAGGGGTTCGTCAGGCATGCCAAGGAGATCGCCGATGAACTTGGATGCGGAATTCATCTCCATCTCTCAGAAAGTCCGTATGAACCGGAGGTATGCCTCCAGAAACATGGTCTTCGGCCGGTGCAGTGGTACGCTCAGGTCGGGTTCTGGGATGGTTCAGTCCTTGCGGCTCAAGGGGTGGCGCTTGACTTAGAAGAGATCGATATCCTTGCCGCGCGTGGAGTGCGGCTTGCGCACATGCCCTTAAGCAACTGCGAAGTGGGAGGAGGGATCGCACTGGTTCCGGATATGATCTCACGCGGGATGCGACCGGGGCTAGGTACGGATGGCTACATCAACGATCCATTCGAGGTGATGCGCGCGGCGTTCCTGATTCATAAGGGCGCGTTGTGCGACCCACAAGTGATGCCAGCAAAGACGGTCTTTGCTATGGGTACATCCTGGGGAGCGGAGGCGATTGGCATCCAAAATACAGGGAAGATCGCCCCGGGAATGCTCGCTGACTTGATCGGAATTGATTTGTCTCTTGATACACCTCTTACTCAAGAGAATGCTCTCGATCAGGTAGTTCTCTACCGTAGCGGCAGCGACGTTCGTCTGTCGATCGTGAACGGAAGGCTTCTCATGAACGACGGTGAGCTGTTGACCGTGGACATCGAAGAGGCGAGACATGCAGCAAGAACACAGGCTCAGCGGCTGTGGGGAGTGGGGTGAGAGATGGCAGAGCTCAAGACAACTATCGGTGGAGTTAAACTCAAGAATCCGTTTATTCTTGCATCCGGTCCGCTCTCCTACGACGGCAGCGCGATCCTCCGTGCCCATCGTGCCGGAGCCGGGGCAGTGGTGACTAAGACAATTAGTCGAGTGCCTGCTGTTAATCCTGTCCCCCACATTGCCAAGGTGGAAAACGGTCTCATCAATGGTGAAAAGTGGTCTGATCTACCTTGCGAGCAATGGATTGAGAGGGAGATACCGCTTGCTGAGGAGGGTGGAGCGGTCGTCATTGCCAGTCTGGGCCTCGCTTTGCAGGACGTCGCTGTGCTCGCCCATCGCATCGAGCGTGCTGGCGCTGATGCACTTGAGGTCGTCTCCTACGACGGCAAGGCTCTGTTGCCTATGGTTAGGGAAGCGGTCCAGCAGGTCGATATACCGGTCTTCGCCAAGGTGAGCGCTAACTGGCCCGATGTGGTCGATGTCGCACGTGCGTGCCTGGCAAACGGGGCAGAGGCGATCACGGCGATCGATTCGATCGGGCCGGCGTTGCGGATCGATGTGGAGAAGTGCGCTCCAGTTCTTAGAAGTGGATACGGATGGCTGACCGGAGAGGCGATCCTACCTATCGCCCTGCGGATCGTATCCGAGATTGCCCTTGCTACGGGAGCCCCCATTGTCGGCACCGGCGGGATTTGGAACGTCGATGAGATCGTCGAGATGATGATGGCCGGTGCACACGCCGTTGGGATCTGCAGCTTAGCTATCCTGCGCGGAGTTACGATCTTCTCCGATCTTGCGGAAAAGCTCTCTGCTCGATTGGAGGAACTTGGCTATTGTAGCCTGAACGACGTGATCGGGGCGGCGCTTCCCTCATTGCGGGGGTATGAGCGGAGCGACTCCGGCCTACCCACAACAACCGATGCAGAGAGAGCGTCATTTGGGCTAAATGAAGAGCGCTGCGTAGATTGCGGGGTGTGCGTACGGATCTGTCCGTACCAGGCACGGAGAAGTCCCCGGCAAGTTGATTCGTCGGCCTGCCGGTTGTGTGGGCTGTGCGCCTCCGCTTGCCCGCACGAAGCTCTGCAGCTTGTGGTAGAGAGGGTGGACATATGAACGACGTTGTGATCCGCGGCGGGACCATTGTTACTCCCTACGAGGTCGTCAAAGCTGATGTCGCTGTCAGTGGGGGAAAGATCGCTACTATGGGCGTTAATCTTAGTGGCAGGAAAGAAATTGACGCATCTGGAAAGCTTGTATTCCCAGGTGTTATCGACGCTCATACGCACATGGCTGCTGAGAACTACGGAATCAGTTCGAGCGATGACTTTCTCAGCGGGACGATCGCTGCAGCGTGCGGTGGGGTAACGACGATAATCGATTTTACTGTTGGAGACTCGAAGACCTCAATTCCCGAAGAGATAGAAGCTCGTAAGCGAGAGGCCGCACCGTCGGTGGTGGATTTTGCCCTGCACGCGGAGGTGATCGGCTGGGAGCCTGGGCATGAAGAAGAATTCGAGCGAGCACAAGAAGCCGGGGTGAAAACATTCAAGTTCTACATGGCGTATGGATCGCTTGGGCAACGCTCGGACTCCGCTGTCCTCTATCGTGCGTTCCGCAAGATTTCCGAGTTTGGCGGCGTGGCGATGGTGCACGCGGAAGATGATTCGATAATCGAGTCTTTCTTGCGGCAGCTTACTCCGGCTCAGAAAGGATCGATGGCCCACTATTCGAGAACCCGTCCTCCGATTTGCGAAGCTCTGGCCGTCGCGGAGGCCGTCACCCTTACCGAAGACACCAGAGCAAGATTGCACATCGTGCACGTGAGTTCCAGACAAGGGTTAGAGATTATCCATCGTGCACACACACATGGGGTACGCGTGAGTGGGGAGACCTGCCCGCAGTATCTCCTCTTGACCGAGGATGTATACAAAAAACCGGAAGGGCACCTGTTTTCAGTGATGCCGCCGCTACGCACCGAAAGAGATCAGGATGCGTTGTGGAAAGCCCTGCGCGAAGGGACGCTCGATCTCGTAGCGACCGATCACTGCCCGTTTACCGTCGAGCAGAAGACGTGGAAAGGATCATTCCTCGATCTCCCCTACGGCCTTCCCGGCGTGGAGACTCTGCTTCCTCTTCTGTATTCTGATGGTGTAGCCAAAGAGCGACTAGCATTGACCGATCT
>CAZQUT010000001.1:25481-33494 GCA_964596555.1 uncultured Thermotogae bacterium | reverse complement strand
ATCTTGGCGAGCATCGTTTCGTTTCCCAGAGCAGATCCCTCTTCCTCTTCGCCAGGGTGCACTACGGCAAAGCCAGTGGCAATCACGGTCAGGCGCACCGTCTCCATACCATCACGTATTGCCGTGCCAAAGATGATGTCGGCGCGATCGGAAACTGCCTCACGAATGAGGGACGCCGCTTCTGTGACTTCCTCCAGTGTGAGATCGTTCCCACCGGTGATATTCATGATGACCTTGCGTGCACCCTTGATCGAGGCATCTAAGAGTGGTGATGAAATGGCTTTTCTCGCCGCATCTTTGGTCTTCCCTTCTCCCTCGCCTTCGCCGATTCCCATCATCGCCGTGCCCGCTCCGCGGATCACGCTCTCGATGTCGGCAAAGTCAAGGTTGATCATGCCGGGAACGGTTATCAGATCAGATATCCCTTCCACTCCTTGGCGCAGAACCTCGTCCGCCATCTCGAACGCTCGCGTTATCGGGGTGTCTGTAGGTGCAACCTTCAGCAGCTTGTCGTTGGAGATAGTGATGAGGGCATCGACCTCTTGCGAGAGCCGGGCGATCCCTGCCTCTGCCTTCTCGGCGCGAGCCAACCCCTCGAAAGAGAACGGTCGCGTGACAATACCTGTGGTGAGGATTCCGGCCTCCTTGGCTAGGGATGCGATAACCGGGGCAGCTCCCGTCCCTGTTCCGCCTCCCATTCCACAGGTGATGAACGCCATGTCTATCCCTGTCAACAGATCCGCGATCTCCTCGTGGCTTTCCTCCGCCGCGAGGCGGCCGATCTCCGGGTTGCCGCCAGCACCGAGCCCACTCGTCAGCTTCCGCCCGATCTGCAAGGTGTGGTGTGCATGCACCACCTCTAACACCTGCGCATCAGTATTTACGGCCACAAACTCCACGCCGTTGGCTCGACCATCAACGAACATGCGATCGACGGCATTGCCTCCGCCACCACCGACACCAATGACCATCAATCGTGCGGGGGGAGTCAGGACCCTCTCATCTACCATTGCCATTCTTCTTTTTACCCCCGGAAGAAACGATTGAACCATGAGAAGAGTTTGTTCATCAACGACGCCTTTTTTCGATCATATCGCTTCTTTGAAAAGTCCTTGGTCTCCACAGCATAGCGCAACAGGCCGATTGACGTAGCGTAAATCGGCGACTCAACGATATCGCGCAACCCATGTATCCCTTGTGGGATCTTCCCACGGCGTACGGAGATTCCGTAGCGCTGGTGAGCAAATTCTACTATCCCATCGAGCAGCGAAGTCCCTCCCGTAAGGACCAGGCCAGCGGGAACAAGGTCACGATACCCGGCGTCTTCCACCTCTTGCATCGCCAAGTCGAGAAGCTCCTCGACACGCGGTTCAATGATCTTGGCGAGCTTCTTCTTGGAGACGGTCTTCTTCTCGTCGCCGCCGATTGTTGCCACTTCAATCTTCTCATCTTCGCCAACACTATCTACTAACGCCGTTCCGGCCTGTTTCTTGATCAACTCAGCCTCTTCGATCGGAGTCTGCAGACCGACGGTAATGTCGTTAGTGATGTGCTCACCAGCAATGGGGATGACCTTGGAGAACCAGATATCGCCACCGCGGAAGACACTGATGTCCGTCGTGCCTCCACCGATGTCCAGCAGAATAACGCCCAGCTCCTTCTCCGCAGACGATAGGACTGCAAGGGCTGAGGCAATCGGCTCCAGAACGATCTGTTCGATCCCAACGTCAAGAGTTTCCACGCAACGAACGAGATTGTGCACAGCGGTGATCGCCCCAGTAACGATGTGTACATCGACCTCAAGGCGCGTTCCAGTCATTCCAACAGGGTCAGTGATACCGTCCTGCCCATCCACAATATACTGCCGTGGAATGACATGGATCATCTCACTCGCCGGCGGGAGCTGGATCGCCTGCGCCGTCTCGACAACTCGATTTATATCCTCATCCGTAATGATACGATCAGGTCGGTTGATCGACACGGTGCCACTATTGTTGATTGAATTGATGTGTTTGCCGGCGATACCCACATAGACGGAGCTCACCTTGACATCGGCCATATTCTCCGCCTCTTCAATTGATTTACGTATAGAAGAGATTGTACGACCGATATCGACAACCACACCCTTCTCTAACCCGTGTGATTCCGCCTTACCCATGCCGATGATCTCGATCATTTCATCGGCCACGTTCCCAACCAAAGCAACTACTTTGGTCGTCCCTACATCAAGGCCGACCACCACTCTTTCTTTTCTCATCGGTTCACCACCTTACGGGGCACAAGCCTCGCCTCACCCCCAAATCTAAGATCTATCGTCTGATAGCTCGCAAGATCAATCGTTTCCAGCAGCGCTGTCAGTTCGTCGATTCGATCCTCAATATCACTGATCGGACCGAGCATTACCTCCCCCCCATCAACTGTGTACATAATGATCGCGCTTAAATTCGAGAAGTCGATGCGCGGGAAGAGATCTCTTCCCAAGCCTCGCTTGCGCAAGTAGACAACTGTCTGTACTACATCGCTATTCACTGCTTTCTTTCCCGAGGGAGTGCTGGCAATCGCCACTCCACTTATGCACATGAAGTTCAAACTAGAGTCCTTTGCGTAGCCAACGATGACCCCGTCTTCTCCGAGGACCATCAGACGACTCTCATTGCTGGGATCAACGACAAGGGCGATCGGGTTCCGCTCGCGAACAATGATTTCAAGTGTATGCGGAAGGATTCTGTGAAACGATACGTCCATTATCCAGGGAAGTTGTAACAGCAAAGTCCGTGCTTGTTTGAGCGGAGCGCGCAGTAGATTCACTCTGTCCTGAATACCCGAGCCATCTTTGACTGCTACGGCGGACGTGTAGTAATTACCTCTTACTACAATCTTCCGTAGATCAAAGATACGCACCCAAGGTGTATACAGGGCAATGATGGCAGCAGCGATAAGAATCCCCCCTATGACGGCAGCCCAGCGAACAGCACTTCTCGATTCTCCCTCGTTCACCCGTCGATAACCTCAATCTCCAAGTCAAGCAAGATATAGAAACTTTTATACACCTTTTGGCGCACAATGTCAATTAATTTGCGGATCTCAGCGCTGCTCGCTCCACCTAAGTTGATAATAAAATTGGCGTGTATGTCAGATACCTTGGCCATTCCCACGCGAAATCCCTTCAAGCCGGCATGCTCGATTAACTCACCTGCAGAACGTCCAACTGGGTTCTTGAAGGCACATCCAGCACTAGGGAAGCCATGCGGTTGTGTGACCGCGCGCCGGGCGAGAAGCTGATCGAGGTCGAACTTTTCTTCGTCAAGGCGAAGCTGAACTCGAAGAATGGGAAGACGTGATTCGAGGATCGCACTTGCTCGGTAGGAAAACCCACACGCGTCCCGATCAATGGACACCACAGTGCCATCACCGCAAAGCACGCTGACCTTCTCCACAATCTCCCCAATCGACCGCGCTTTGATACCCGCGTTCATGGCAAGTGCTCCTCCCAGGGTGCCAGGTATCCCAACAAGAAAGTCGAGGGAATGAACTCCATGGGCATTAGTCTCGGATATGAGCTTCGCAAGTGGTGTGCCGCAGTCAGCAGACAGATGCCCATCGCTCACCGTGCACGCGGTGAGCCGCCCGGTGGAGATGATGAGGCCGCGGTAACCGCTATCGGAGAAGAGGACATTGGAGCCTCTGCCCAGGACGAAGTACGACACGCTGTAGTCGCGGCAGAGGCCGATCGCATCGACCAGGGAACCTATGCTCGTCGGTAGGAAGAAGGCATCGGCAGAACCCCCTACCTTGATTGTTGTATGAGCAGACAGTAGCTCGTCAATTCTCAGCTCACCGGAGAGAGATTCCAGGCTTGCAGCCAGATCCTCTACGCGGTGCAGAAGCTTCCTTCCTTGAGGAAACGTGACAGGCTCGTGGTCACCGTCCATATGTCACCCGCTCCAAAGCTGATGATAAAATCACCCGGCTCGATGTACCCCTTGAGGAAGGAGAGAACTTCCTCCTTGTTGTGCATGAGAAGGGGATCGTTTCCCGTTTTACGCGTGATCGAATTGACGATCCTCTGTGAGGTGACACCTGGAATCGGGGGCTCGCAGGCGGGGTAGATTGGAGTGACAACGACGGTGTCGGCGAGGCGGAACGCGGCCCCGAATTCATCCCCGATTGCCTGTGTACGGGTGTAGCGATGCGGTTGAAAGACTGCAACAATCCTCCGATTCATCCATCCCGATCTGATCGCTTGCAGGGTGACCTCGATCTCCTCCGGTAGATGGGCGTAGTCGTCGACGACGGTTACCCCATTCTCTTCCAGCAGCTGAAAACGGCGCTTAGGAAGCTGAAAGTCCGCCAGTGCCTCCGCTGCATCAGCAAGTGACACACCGGCTAGGTTTGCCGCACCGATAGCACAAAGCGCATTTCGCACGTTGTGGTCACCAGGGGCTGGGAGGAATACGCGCGCTACATCCTTCCCATGATATGTTAGGTCGAACGTCGTGTGGAAGTGGTAGTGAGAGATGTTGATCGCGCGTAAATCCGCATCCGGATGTACGCCCACCGTGAGCGCAGATGGAAGCTCTTCGGCAAGCGTACGCACGCCTGCGTCGTCGATCTCCAGGACTGATCTCTGTGCCTGCAAAAGGTACTGTTTGAAGCTTTCCTTGATCGCTGCCAGGGTATGGTAGGTGCCCAGGTGATCGCGCCCAATATTGTTGAGAACAGCAATCGACGGACGAATGGCAAGGAAGAGCCCATCACTCTCGTCGACCTCGCTTACAAACAACTCGCCCGCTCCAAGGTGAGAGTTACCTCCCAGTCCCGGGCAGTGAGCACCAATGAGGTAGCTTGGGTCCCTGCCCGTATTCCGCAGGATGGTCGCCGTCATTGCCGTGGTCGTCGTCTTCCCATGTGTCCCGGCAACACCGATGCTGGTGTAGCCGTCAAGGACGCCGGCCAACGCGTGCAGTCTATGCACTACTGGAAGGTTGAGCCTGCGTGCCGTCTGTATCTCCACGTTCTCCGCCGTGATGGCCGATGAGACAATCACTTCATCGACGTCCTCATTCACAAGATCCGGATCGTGACCGATGTGGATCGCCGCTCCAGCCCGTTGCAGATATTGGGTCTCTGCATTCTCGCGCAGGTCAGAGCCGGAGACTCTGCTTCCCCCAGCAAGCATCACCGCGGCGAGGCCACTCATCCCCGCACCCGCTATTCCCACAAAGTGGTAGCTCTTGGGCTTGCCGATCAAGTTCGTGCCCCCTTGACGAGGACCACGATCTCGCCAAACATCGACGCAGCCGCATGTTTGCATCCCATGCGCATCGAATTTCGTGCCATCAAATTCAACCCCTGTTCATCTTTCACCATCTGTTCAATCAGCCGTGCAAAGTGCTTGTCTAGCATATCATTTTCACCCACAATCGTGCAAGCCTGTTCATCGTTTAGCACACGAGCATTCTCCCATTGGTGCCCATCGGCCGCCCCTCCCCACGGGATGAGCACTGCCGGCTTTCCGCAAGATGTAATCTCCGCCAGGGTTGTTGCCCCAGCACGGGAGACGATGAGATCAGCAATGGCAAATGCCTCCCCCATCCGCTTGATGTATCTCTTGACAACAATATTCGTGACACCGGCTGCTGAGAACTCCGACTCGATTACTGAGGTGTCAGCGCTCTTGCCAGTGACCAGGAGGACCTGCATGTCCTTATTTCTGGCAATTCGCTCCCGTGCCTTCCGGATAGCGTTCGTGAGCGCAAGAGATCCGTTTGAGCCGCCAAAGACAAGGACGGTTCTCTTATCAGGAGAGAGCCCGAAGCGCTCGTAAGCAGAGCGCGTGCGCTTGGCGAGGAGAAACTCACTGCGGATTGGGTTCCCTGTGGTGACGATGTTGCGTGTTGAAGAGAGCTGCTTCCTGGTCTGCGGGTATGAGATCAGTACCTTGTCAACGAAACGGGCGAGTATCCTGTTCGTCAGGCCAGCCACGGCATTCTGTTCGTGGATGACTGTTCGGATTGGAAGGATCTTTCCCAAGACAGAGGCGAGTAGGACTGCGGGGAACGATGCGTATCCGCCCATCCCGATCACCACTTCTGGGCGGAAGCGCAGGAGGACGATCAATGCTTCCACAAAGGAGATGGCTAGGAGAGAGAGGGCGCGCACGTTCTGGGGGATGTTCCCGCGTTCAAGCCCACGCACATGGATCGGGAAGAATGAGATCCAGGGATACGAGGGAAGGATACGCGCTTCTATCCCGTGCTTAGTGCCAACATAGGCAAGCTTGACTCCACTCTTACGCTTGGCAAACTCCTCCATCACCGCCAGTGCAGGATAGAAGTGGCCCCCGGTCCCCCCGCCAGCAATCAATACACGCATCAGTTTCCTCCTTGCTTGGAGATATTGGCTAGCACGCCAACCATCGCCAGTGTGACGAAAAGCGACGATCCACCGTTGCTGATAAACGGGAGTGTGAGTCCGGTCACCGGCAGAAGACCGGTGGCAACACCTAGATTGAGAAGAACTTGGAAGACAACAGCAAATCCAATTCCAAATGCAAGTAGTCTACCAAATTGATCCGGGGCACTATTCGCGATGGCGAAGGCACGCCAGGCGAAGACCACATAGAGCACAATGAGGATGAGCGCACCGATCAGTCCCAGTTCTTCGGCAGTCACGGAGAAGATGAAGTCGCTCTGTGCCTGCGGAAGGTAGAACAGCTTTGCCCGCGACGCGCCGAGACCTCGCCCGATCAAGCCACCGGAGCCGATCGCCACGAGTGATTGGATGGTCTGATACCCGGAAGACGTGCTGTAGTCATGCGGGTTAAGGAACGAGAGGACACGTGCCAGTCGGTAGGGGGCGATGCGCACCGCGAGGAAGATGAACGGGATGCTCGCAATTCCCACCCCCAACAGGTGCGTCGTGCGGGCCCCGCCGACAAAGAGCATCACCGCGGTCAGGGCAGCGAAGATGAGGGTCATGCCAAAGTCGGGTTGATTCATGGTCACCGCGGCGATCACGAGCAATACGAGGATGAATGGCAACACCCCGTCAACAAACGATCTAATCGCGGCCTTCTTTCGCGTGATCGTCGCCGCCAAATAAGCGATGAGAGTGAACTTGAGAATCTCGGTTGGTTGTACCACGAACGGACCGACATGCAACCAGCGACCGTCACTGATTCCATGCAAGGGAAGAATGGTGAGGAACGTCAGAGCGAAAGCACCGAGAAGGAGGATGTCATCAAGTTGCTGCAGGCGGTGATAATCGATGTAGGACAACAGCACGAGAAGACCAATCCCCAGCAATGCAGCGATAAGCTGTCTTACAAGCAGATGTGTGTCCGTCCCGTAGTGACGAAGGGAGAACGGGGCACTGGCACTGTAGACCATCACCAACCCAAAGAGCAAGAGGAGTGCGGCCGAAAGCACGATTCCTCGATCGATTCGTCCATCCACTTGTGTCTCCTTGCCTGCCGGGCTGCGCCATCATCGCCGATACTCCTTATGAATACGGCAGTTGTCCCTGACACGGAAGGAAGGATGTCAGAATACAGGTGAGAATTCGCGCTATTATTGCCGGACGCGTGACTATGCTACAAAGATGACTTCTGACCCAAATAGGAGGCGACAAGGCGCGAGAAATGTTTCCCGCGTTCGACGTAATTGCTGTACTGGTCGTAACTTGAGCACGCCGGCGAGAAGAGAATCGTATCCCCATCTTGCGCTGCTTGCAGGGCCTCGTTGAGTGCATGATCGAGGGTAGAACGGACGCTCATTTTAGTGTAACCAACGTCACGCAGCGTCGACTTCAGCAGGGTGGCCCCCTCGCCAAACAATATCACGCGGCGCACATTGCGCTTTACGACGGCGTGAGCGAGGGCGTCGTACCCCGCACCCTTGTGCTTTCCCCCGAGGATAAGAACACACGGACCAGCGATGCTTTCCAGAGCACTGATCGCAGAGGCGGCGTTGGTCGATTTTGAATCGTTGATCACGCGCACCTGTCCGATCG
>CAZQUT010000001.1:0-25381 GCA_964596555.1 uncultured Thermotogae bacterium | reverse complement strand
CACGTGAGACGACAGCAACATCTGATGCGATTTGCCGATCGAATATGCTCAACTTGGCCGCAATGTAGTCATCCATCGTAGCGTGCCTGTCCAAGTGATCGGGCGCAATGTTAAGCAGGCAAGCGACATGCGGCCGGAAGATGTTACTCTGTTCGAGTTGAAAGCTGCTCACCTCCAACACCACCACATCCGGTGGATCGTCCACAAGAGTGATGAACGGAAGCCCGATGTTCCCCGCTGCAACCGCAGTCACGCCTCTTTGTCGAAGTATCGCCTCGATGAGCTTCACCGTCGTGCTCTTCCCATTCGTCCCAGTGACAGCAATGAGCGGCGTACCCGAGGTGAGGAGGAAAGCAAGATCCAGCTCGGAGAGGACCTGAATTGACCTCTTCCTCGCCTCCTGCAAGATTGGCAAGTCCAGCCTGATTCCCGGGCTGAGAACAATGACATCCGTCTCCTGCAGTGCCCGTAGCGTATGGCCGCCTTGTTCGTAGGGGATACCTCGCATCGAGAGCGATTGTCTATCCGCGGTACTTAGGACAGCATTGTCGCTTACGAACACCTCCACGCCGTGGTTGTGGAGATATGCGGCAACCGCACGGCCGGTACGTCCATAGCCGAGGACGGTGACACGCTCAATTCTCTGTTCAGCGATCCTCACTCAGTGCGTCCTCAATTCGTTCTTCCAAGACGAGGTCATCAGAGAATCCGCGCACTTGCAGCACCATCCGCGCAACATCATACAGCGCTGCTCTTGGAACTGTGCCCACGATCTCGCTTCCGATGACCATCACCCCTCGTCGCTCCGCCTCGCGCTTGACGAGCTCGAATACGCGTAGAATTGGTGTCTTCTTGAAGTTGGTTAGGTTCATCGACACCTGCACGATCCCTCTCTCGGCAAGAGGAAAGCCGAGCGCCTTCACGTAACGCAAGCCGCCACTTGAGAAGCGGACTGCACGCGCGATCTCCTTTGCTACAGAGAGGTCGGAGGTGGCAAGGTCGACGTTGTATGCGATAAGAAACTCGCGTGCGCCCACAGCAACAACACCGGCTGTGGGGTGGATCTTTGCCTCGCCGAAGTCGGGCCGCCACTCGGGGCGCATGATCTTCTCCGCGAACCCTTCGAATTCTCCCTTCCTGATCGTCGCCAGGTTCCGCCGCGACTCGACAGTCGCCGACTTCTCGTACAGGTAGACGGGGATGTGAAGCTCCTCGGCGATACGCTCACCGACGCGGAGAGAGAGTGAAATGCAATCTTCCATCGTTACCCCACGCACGGGGATGAACGGAATGACATCGACCGCCCCCATACGCGGGTGCTCACCACGGTGCACATTCAAGTCGATCAGCTCGGACGCCTTCTTCGTAAGTGCCAGCGCGCCTTCCAGAATGCCTTCCGGCTGCCCGACGATGGTGATCACCGACCGATTGTGATCGGGATCCATGCTCAGATCGATCACCTTGCGTCCAGGACCGCTTGCGGCGGAGGCAACCGATTCTGCCACTTCGCGACGACGTCCCTCACTGATATTCGGCACGCACTCGATTAGTTTATCCCACATCATCGTTAACCGGTGCAACAAGGGAAATAACCGCCGATGCAACTAGCTCATCATCCACCCTGGCCTCCACCTTTGCTTTCACCAGACCCGTTCGCTTCCGCAGCACGTGCGCCGTAATGATCAGACGATCACCTGGAACCACCTTGCGGCGGAAGCGTGCCTCGTCTATCCCCACGAGATAACCCTCTCCATGCCCCTCGCGTGCCAAGAGAAAGGCGGCGGTCTGAGCCATTGCCTCCAGAATGAGAGTGCCTGGCATCACCGCCGGAAGTGGCTCCGGAAAGTGTCCCTGAAAGAAGGGCTCGTTGATCGTCACATTCTTTATCGCGACGACGAGCCCTTCTTCCTCACTTTGTATCCGATCGATCATCAAGTAGGGATAGCGCAGGGGCAATGCCTTGCGAATACCCTCGATATCCCTGGTCATCACTACCTACAGATAAGTCGAGAGCTCGTGCTTTACGAGCTCGGTTATGTCGGTCATCTTGGCGGTATTGCGATAGACGATCACGTTCTTCGTCCGCAGCACGAGGTCGTATCCCTGATCGACTGCCACGTTATTTGCCGCCTGCACGATCTTCGCCGTTGCTGCCTGGGTGAGGAGCTGATCGAGCTGCGTGAATGCGTTCTTCACCTGCGTATACCGGTTCTGGAACTCAGTCGTGTCAATCACACCAACGCGTACCGTGGAGACGAGGTTCTTCATCTCATCGACGACCGGCTGCGCCTCATCCTTGAGTCGTTGCAGGTCGCTCTTCATGTCGGAGAAACCCGAGGAGGCGATCATCTTGTCAATCGTTCCCAGATCGATGTTAAGCTGTGCCTGGAGTAACTCAACCTGCAGCTGATTGTTCTGGCTGTCGAAGTCATCCTTGGAGATTGTGCTCGCCATGTACTGCTGCTGCAGCTTCACGATCTCACCCTGCTTGTCGATCGCCCTCTGCCGCAGGTCACCCACCGCGTCGGTGAATACCGTGAACGCATCCTCGGCGTTGATGTAGGCTACCTTGAGAGGGGTGGCGGGATTTGCCTCAAGAGCGACGACCCTATTCGTAAGCGCGGTAATCTGCGCAGTGCTGTCCGGGCCTCCACCAGTGGGGATCACAAACTGCAGCACGATGGCAACAGCGGCAATCAATAGAGCGACAACGGATACAACAAGTGTATTCTTGGACATCCTTTCTCCTCCTTTTTTCTTGAGAGCACCTTTAGATTATAAAACGAATCTTTCTTCCTTTCATCCTAGAACATCGGGCTGAACCCGAAATCGAAGTGTGGGACCCACCCCATGTCCGGGCCCAGGACCCACGCCATGTCCAGGCGAACATACATTCCTGCCGCCTCAATTCCAAACTCGATCCCGAAAGATCCCTTTGCCGTCGAGAGATTGACGTCGTCAAGCGACACGCCGGTATCGAAGAAAAGCGTTCCTCTCAGTCCTTCCACCACCGCCAAGCGGTACTCGAAGTTGGCATAAGCAAGCCGCCGTACTTGGGTTGCGCCCGTCCCGCGAATCGTCCCCGGCCCGCCCAAATCGTATTCCTGCGAAAATGGGGTGTTCACTCCCCATCCGCCAGCCAAACGTACAGCGAGAACCTGGTCACGTTCAGAGATAAATGGTAGGTTGCTGTACAGCGGCGCAAAGTGGACCCAGCTCAAGTTGAACTTGGCATAGTCCGGCCCCGGCGCAAAGCCGCCCGCCTTTTCCAGGCTTATCGAACGCCTATTCCCCGATGTGGGGAAGTGAGGGTTGTTCACATCATCGTAGCTAAGACCAGTCGTGATCGAGTCGATCGGCTTCCAGATTGGATCATCCGACGCACTCACGGTCTCGTGCTTGTAGGCAAGCGTAAGATTCGTGTAGTCCATAACAGGGTAGCTGATCGATCCCGTAGCCCCCAGGCTGAGAAATGTTGTCGAGTTCCCCTCACTGTCGCTCTTCTCATCAGACCTGCGGTAGAAGTCCAGTCCCACACGGTTGAAGGCGCGGAAGAAGGCAACTGTGCTATAACCAACGTCCCAAGTAGCGCTCTGATCGTTCACCAAACCCCGGCTGTAGGAGAAGGATAGATCCTGTCCGGTGCCAAAGAGGTTTTTCTGACGATAGTCGAGCTTACCGACGAGCCCTCCGCTCTCCGGAGAGAAGGCGACAGATCCGTTAATCCCGCCAAGCTTCGCGTTTTCGACGATGGAGACGGACAGCTCAACGTTGTCACCTGACCACGCCGGGTTGACATTGACCGAATTGAAATAGCCGAGGGCCATCAAGCTCTGGTAGGAGACCGCCAGGCGGTTCTTGTTTAAGATATCACCGGGCTTGATCCCGAACACCTTCTCTATCACGTACGTCTTTGTGTGATCGTTTCCGCTGATATCGATCTTTCCGATCTTCCCCTCTTCCACAGTGAGCGGCAGGCGACCATTTATGACCTGCCCGGGAGCAAACCTCGCCATGACGTACCCATTGCGGTAGTACAGGTCGAACAGACCCTGCAGAGCCTGCAGCAGTCCGTAGTTGTCGATCTCCCCCTGAAGAATATCCGCCAATGCCCCTTCCGCGATCTGCTGTGGGAAGAGAGTCACACCGGAGAGGTCAATCTCGCTAATCGTGATCGGCGCATCGATCAATTCGCGCTCACTTAGCGTCCACAACAAACGCACCGAATCAGGCGTCCCTCCCTGTTGTACCTTGACATCAACATTCGAGAAAAAGACCGATCCCTGCAGATTTGCCATCACCTGTTGGATCGCCGCCTTCTTCAGGCACTCGTTAAGTGGCAGGTCGATCATATCATCGGCGATCTTCTCGGGAACGGTCGACAGGCCGGTGATTACGTTTGCTGTAACCCTCCCCTCGATAATCTGGATTCCGAGCGTCTCTCCCGGGGTCACCCTGCCGATCATGATAAGAGCGTAACCCTTCTTGTCGTAGGCATCGATCACCGCTTCTAAGCCGTCCTTCAACGAATTGTTGTTTAAAACCTTCCCTGTTTTCACTCCCTTGTCGCGCAGGATGCTTCGCGCCTTATCACTTGTCATAATGCGCGTGCTAAACAGGGTGAACCCAAGGATGCTGAATGGCTCGGTGTTGATGTTCCCCGTGATCTCAATCTTCTTAACCACCGGATTCTCCGTCAGCTTGAACGTCACCGTTCCCGTATCGTCGACCTCCGGGATCACGTCGCTGAACCAGCCAAGGTCGTACACCGCTTGCGATGCTGCCTTCATCTGATCTGCTGTAATCTCGTCCCCGGCGTGAAAGGCGATCGCCTTCACGATGTCGCTCGTCTTGATCTTCACATTCCCGTCAATGGCAATCCCCGATACAGTTAACGGGAAGTCCGCTCCTGCCACGCTCAATCCGACGATCAACAGACATCCCAGGATAAGCACTAAGCTACGTCTCATCTCTCCTCCTTATGGGTCGTGGCCAACAAGACTAGTCTATACAAGAGCCACACATTCGGTAACTATACAAACACAATGTGTATTTTCTGTGAATCCTCCCGCCCCGTCCAAACACTCATCACAGGACGCTGTCGCTTGCGCGATACTGGATTGCCTCCGCCAGGTGGGCGCTTGTGATTTGAGCTGAGTCATCCAAATCGGCGATTGTCCGCGCTACCTTCAGTGTACGTGTGTAACCGCGGGCGCTCAAGCCAAGGCGCCTGATAGCAAGCTCGATGAGCCCCTTTCCCTCCTTGTCGAGAGTGCAGTACGTTTCGATCTCCTTGGTCGTCAGCTGCGCGTTCGTGAACCGGCCGGTGTCCTTTCGAAATCGCTCCAGCTGTATTCCTCTTCCCCGTTTGACCCTTTCACGCACCGCGGATGACCTTTCCCCTTGCGGGCGGGCGAGGAGTTCCTCTGTCGTAAGGCGGGGGACCTCGATGAAGAGGTCGATCCGATCGAGGAATGGCCCGGAGAGCCTCTTGCGGTAACGGTTGATCTCACTCAATGTGCACGTACAGGGATGGGTGTGATCGCCGAGGTGCCCGCAGGGGCAGGGGTTCATTGCTCCGACGAGGGTGAAGCTCGCCGGATAGCGAACCGACACACCCGCGCGCGACAGGAGAATCGACCGATCCTCGAGCGGCTGGCGCAGTGTCTCCAGCACGTGCCGGTCGAACTCCGGCGTCTCATCGAGGAAGAGTACGCCATGGTGAGCAAGCGTGATCTCTCCAGGTCCAGGAACGCCGTGCCCACCCCCGACCATGCCTGCATACGAGGTAGTTTGATGCGGCGCACGAAATGGAGGAAGCGTGATGAGAGGAGTCTCCGGTTCAAGCAGCCCAGCGATGCTATAGACGCGCGTCACCTCCAGCGCTTCCTCGAACGAGAGGGGTGGGAGTATCCCGGGAAGACAGTGGGCAAGCATACTCTTCCCCGCGCCTGGCGGACCGCTCATCATCAAATTGTGGCCACCGGCCGCGGCAATCTCCAGCGCCCGTTTTGCCATCTCCTGCCCCTTCACATCGAACAAGTCAATGTCTGGAGGTGTGTAAGCATGTTCGAGAAGCGCCTGGCGATCGACCGTAAACGGCTCGATGGGCACGAGTCCCGCAATGAACGCCGCCGCCTGTGCGAGGCTCGAGACAGGATAAACCGGAACGCTATCAACAAGGGCGGCCTCAGTGGCGTTCTGCTCAGGTACTATCAGTCCATCGTAGTCTCCAATAGCTCTCAGCATGGCGATGGGGAGGATGCCGGGCACGTGGCGGACTTCGCCGTTTAGAGACAGCTCGCCGACGATGACGTACCGCCGCTCTGTCGACTTGATTTGCTCCGAAGCGACGAGGATAGCTAGCGCGATTGGAAGGTCGAACCCTACGCCCTCCTTGCGCAGATCGGCCGGGGCGAGATTCGCGGTGATACGTTTTGCAGGGAAGGAGAATCCGGAGTTCTTGATCGCCGAGCGCACCCGCTCCCTGCTCTCGCTGACCTCCTTCTCCGGCAGTCCCACAACCTGAAACGCTGGCAAACCGCCGGTCACGTCGGACTGGATCTCCACGAGACGTGCATCGATTCCAACAACAACGCTGCTTATAAGGCGGGCGTACATCGCTCCTCCAGTTGAAACGCGTTCTTAAGCAAAGTTATCCTTTCCCCCTCTATCGCGACAAGGTCAAATCGCACGGGGAGATCACTCTTCGTTTGCGAAAGGTACATCCGTGTGGCAGTTACTATTCGCCGCTGCTTGCGTAGCGTAAGTGCGCCTTCCGCCCCACCGTAACCGGAACCGGATCGCCGCTTCACCTCGACAAAGGCAAGCGTATCACCATCACGAGCGATGATGTCGATCTCCCCGAATCGGCATCCCCAATTGCGTTCGATAAGCGCGTACCCGTGTTGTCGTAGGTACTCACAGGCGACACGCTCTCCCTCTTTCCCGATGCGTTCTCTTCTGTTCATCATCTGCTCTCCATTATATCAAAAGAGAGCCTCCGTGGCTGAGAAGGTATCGGACATTGCGACGAATCCCCATAAAGGCTATACTTTCCGGCAGATGGGAAAAGACAAATTGCCAATGGGAATCGTCATCAAGAATGTCATTGCCGCTGTTGGAGACTCCGCAACAGCGAAGACCGTTAACCTGCGTATAGACAACGGAGTGATCTCTGCAGTCGATGAACAACCGCTCCCCTCATCCACCGATGATATGATTGTCGACGGACGGGGAAGGTTCGCTTTGCCTGGGATGATAAACGCACATACGCATCTTCCAATGAGCCTCTTCCGCGGCCTGGCAGACGATGTGCCCCTCGACACGTGGCTGCACAAGTATATCTGGCCGGCAGAGAAGAGACTAACCGACGATGATGTCTACTGGGGATCGCTTCTCAGCCTGGCGGAGATGATCAAGAGTGGAACGACACAGATCGCCGACATGTACTTTCATACAGATTCCATCGCCCGTGCGGTGACCGATGCTCATATGAGGGCGGTTCTCTCCTACGGGATCGTATCAGAGAAGCTCGACGAACACGGCAAGGATGAGCTTAGAAAGACACAAGAGGTCATCGACCGATGGGAGGGCGCGTCCAGCGGACGAATCAGGACAGCGGTGAGTCCCCACGCCATCTACACGTGTGGAAAAGACGTATGGACCGCGGCAGTTGATCTGGCACAGCGGAAGCATGTTCCACTCCACATTCACCTCTCTGAGACACGCGAGGAAGTGAGATGGGCAAAGGAAAAATGGGGTGAGACCCCGGTGCGTGCGCTCGACAAGCTAGGCGTATTCTCTGTTCCGACCATCGCTGCACACTGCGTGCATGTCACTGAGGAGGAAATACAGATCCTCGCAGATCGTAAAATCACGGCGGTACACTGCCCAAAAAGCAATGCCAAGTTGGGAAATGGCCATGCGCCTGTTGTATCATTACTCAAAGCAGGGGTAAACGTGGCCTTGGGCACGGACGGGGCAGCGTCAAACAACAGCCAGGATATGATCGAGGAAATGAGGATGGCTTCCTTGCTGCAGAAGGCACAATTGGAGGACCCGACGGTCCTACCAGCGTGGGAGGCCACTATGATGGCTACGCGTAATGGAGCAGATGCGCTCGGCATGGGAGCACGTAGGATTGCTGTTGGCGAGGACGCAGACGTCGTCCTTGTGGATCTCTCTGGAGTCGACACCGTGCCCGCTTACGACCCGTTCTCGGCACTCGTGTATGCCGGGCATGCGAGCGATGTCACTGATGTAATCGTTGCAGGAGAGTACCTGCTACGGGATAGGAAGCTCCTCACTATTGATGAGGAGAGAGTTAAGTACGAAATAGGACGGAGGTTCGGGAGGCTAACGGCTAACTAACCTGTGGTCGAGGGCATGGTGCTCAAGACCGATGACAAGACTATCGATCCCCTCCTGGGAGACGGGGCAATCCCTCCCTCGGAAGCGGGAGAGAAGGAGAACAGTATGAGTCTAACGCGAGAACAGAAAACGGAAATCGAGAAGAAGTACGGACAAAGCGAGACAGATACAGGATCAGCGGCGGTGCAAATCGCCCTGCTCACCGAGAGAATCAGAGAGCTTACCGAACATCTAAACGTACATCGTAAGGATTTTAGCTCTCAGTGGGGCCTGCGAAAGATGGTCGGCCAACGGCGCCGGCTGATGAAGTACATGAAGAGACATGGCCTCGCAGCATATAAGGAATTGATTCAGAGTCTAGGAATCAGAGGAGTCTAATAGCGAGATGGTAATAAAGGAAAGTATAGAGCTTAATGGTAAACAGATCTCCCTGGAAACCGGGCGGCTAGCCAAGCAAGCAGGTGGAGCCGTGCTGGCGAGCTATGGAGATACACGTGTTCTGGTAACGGTATGTGTACAAGAAAGCAGAGAAAATATCGGCTATTTTCCGCTTCGTGTCGACTATGAAGAGCGGTTCTACGCCAGTGGGAAGATTCCCGGTGGTTTCTTCAAACGCGAGGGACGTCCAAGCGACGTCGCTATCCTCAGCGCGCGCATGATCGATCGGCCGATCCGGCCGCTCTTTCCAGATGGCTACAAGGAAGAGGTACAGATTGTCGCCACTATCCTTTCGGCAGAAGTGGACTGCGCGCCAAGCATGCTGAGCATACTGGGAGCATCTGCGGCGCTGATGATCTCGGAGGCCCCGTTCAACGGCCCAATCGCCGGCGTGCAGATGGGGTACAAAGACGGGCAGTTCGTGGTTAACCCCGGGGCAGAAGTGCAAGAAGACGGAAACATGGAGATCACCGTCGCGGGAACGAAGCAGACGGTGACCATGGTAGAAGGGATGATGAACGAGCTCTCCGAAGAGGAGGTCGTGAGCGCCATCGGCATGGCCCACGAGGCAATCCAGCAACTCGTCGGTTTGCAGGAGAGGTTCGTGGAACGGGTGAACCCGGTAAAGAAAGAGATCGCTCCTCCCCCAGAGGAGGACACTTCTCTGCGCGACCGAGTAGCCGCGCTGATTAACCCGGAGTTTTCCACTCTAGTTTCCCTGGGCGACAAGAAAGAACGCTCCGACTTCATCAAATCCCTGCGCAACCACGCCATAGAGGCGACGGTTACGGATGACATCGCAGCCGAAGATGCAGCCGCGCTGCAGAAAAACGTTGCCTCCGTAGTCGACGATCTCTATCGAGAGTACATGCGCAATCAAATCCTCGATCGCGGCGTGCGTATCGATGGCCGACGGCCGGATGAGCTTCGCAAGATCACTTGCGAAGTCGGCGTCCTTCCACGAGCGCACGGCTCGGCGCTGTTCACGCGCGGTGAGACTCAAAGTCTGGGGGTAACCACCCTCGGCGCAACGCGTGGCGATG
The DNA here is from genome assembly GCA_964596555.1 of uncultured Thermotogae bacterium. Classification (GTDB taxonomy): domain Bacteria; phylum Bipolaricaulota; class Bipolaricaulia; order UBA7950; family UBA9294; genus M55B144. Next base: position 15,527 of record CAZQUT010000001.1, on the reverse strand, counting down.
AACAGATCATCGACCAGATGTTGAGGGAAGGGACTAAGCGGTTCATGCTCCACTACAACTTCCCTCCCTACTCCGTTGGTGAAGTAAGGCGTATGGGCTCTCCGAGCCGTCGTTCCATCGGCCACGGTTACCTTGCCGAGGGCGGCCTGCGCGCTATCCTGCCTAACGACGATCAATTCCCCTACGTAATCCGGATCGTGTCGGAGATCCTCGAATCGAACGGTTCTTCGTCGATGGCAACGGTGTGCAGCGGATCGCTGTCCATGATGGATGCCGGCGTCCCGATCAAGAAGGCAGTCGCAGGAATCGCCATGGGAATGGTCGAGGATGAATCCACGCAGAGACGCGTCATCCTCACCGATATCCTCGGCGACGAAGATCACTACGGCGACATGGACTTCAAGGTAATCGGTACACGTGACGGGATCACCGGGTTCCAGCTGGATGTTAAGGTTGGCGGAGTCGGGCGCGAGACGTTGCGCAAGGCACTCGAACAGGCCAAGCAGGCACGCTTGGAGATCCTGGCCAAGATGGAGCTGGCACTCTCCGCACCGCGCGAGGAACTATCGATGTACGCGCCACGATTGGAGACGATCACCATCCCACGGGAGAAGATCGGACTTGTTATCGGACCGGGCGGAAAGATGATCCGCAAGATCATCGAAGAAACCGGGGCTCAGATCGACATTGAGGACGATGGCACAGTGAAGCTTGCCAGCGTGGACATGGAGTCCGTCGAGGCAGCCAAGCGCTGGGTTGAGGACCTCACCGCAGAGATCGAGGTCGGCACCAAGATGACCACAAAGGTCACACGTGTCGTGGACTTTGGCGCTTTCGTCGACCTGAAAAACGGCAGCGAAGGGCTGGTGCATGTCTCAAACCTCGCTCCCGGCTTCGTGGACAACGTGCGTGACATCGTCAAGCCAGGTGACGAGATAACGATCGAGGTCATCGGCGAGGACAAGATGGGCCGACCAGACCTGCGCCGCGTCATCGAAGGCGCGAACTGGGATGAGGGCTCATCTCACCATAAAAGCGGAGGACGTTCCTCTCGCGGAAACGGTGGACAACACACGCCGAAGAAGATCGATCCAACGATAAAGGCTGGGGATATCATCGATGGAACGATCGCCAACACGACCGACTACGGTGCCTTCGTTGAGCTCACCTCTGAAGTGACCGGTCTCATCCACATCTCCGCTCTGTCAGACGAGTATGTACGGCGGGTATCGGACGTCGTAAAGTCAGGCGACAAGGTGAAGGTAGAGGTCCTGGACATAGACGATCGCGGCCGCTACAAGCTGCGGCGCATCGTTCCACAGGAAGAGCAACGCGAGCGTGAAGAGCAGGAAAAACCACAAGAGAAACAACCAGAGAAACAGCCAGAGAAGCAGCCGGAGAAGCAGCAAGAGGAACAAGTACAACCGCCTGCTGAACCCAAAGCTGAGAAGGAAGAACCGCCAGCATTCGAGGATCGGTGGTGAAGACCTCGCTTCTCTATGACGGTCTCTCCAAAGTTGTACTGGATAACGGAATGCGGGTCCTCGTGGAAGAGGTCCCGCATTCACGTTCCATTAGTGTGGGACTCTGGGTAAGGGTTGGAAGCCGCGATGATCCCTCCTCTCAACCCGGAATAGCGCACTTCATCGAACACATGTTATTCAAGGGAACCCCCACGCGAAACGCAAGAGAGATCTCGCGCCAGATCGACTCTCTGGGAGGACAGATAAACGGGGCAACAGGGAAAGAATCGACGTTCTACTACGCTGAGGCACCCGCGAGTGGCCTGCGTCGCGTACTAGAGATCATCGCCGACATCACTCAGCACCCCTCCTTCACACCAGAAGAGCTAGAGCGTGAGCGCGGTGTTGTCCTGGAGGAAATTCGAGGCAGGGAAGATGACCCCGAGCAACAGGCATACGATCTGTTCACAGCCGGCCTGTGGAAGGCGAGTCATCCCTTAACGCGCCCCGTTCTCGGCAAACGCGCAACCATAGCGGGCGTATCCAGGGATGATCTCATCTCCTTCCACTCTGGGTTCTACCAGCCAGAGAGAATGGTCCTCGTGATATGCGGGGCGGCAGATGCTGGAAGCGTCCTGCCGCTTGCATCAGAGCTGTTTGAGAAGGCATCAGCTACTTCGAGCGCCTTGAGACGTCGTCCGCCGCTTCTTAGAAGTGATCGGAACTCTCATACGCGGGAGACTGGCCAGACTCACATTTACATCGGGCTTCCTGCCCCCGATGCGCGAAGCGATGACCGCTTTTCTGCTGAGGTAGTAAACACTATCCTCGGTGGAGGGACGAGCTCGCGTCTGTTCACCCACGTGCGCGAGGAGCAGGGGTTAGCGTACGCCGTATCGAGTTCAGTGATCAGCTACTCCGACGGCGGCTTTTGGCTTACCTATGCCGGGATTGCCCCAGAGAACGTGAAGCGGACGCTTGACATCCTCCTCGAAGAGCTCCGCGCACTGCATCGTGCGGGCGTGCGACAAGAGGAACTCGATCTCGCGCGGGCGAAGCTGCGAGGGAATTTCATCCTCGATCTCGAATCGAACATCAACCACATGGCCCGCCTGGGAAGCGCCGCAATTGTCGATAGAAATATCCTCTCTCCCGATGAGGTGATCGCTCGCATCGATGCCGTCACGGTGAACGATGCAAGTCGCATCATCGAATCCTACGTCGATTCCGAAGCAATGAACATCGCCGTTGTTGGACCACAGCAGAAGCCATCGACCGATCCAAGCAACACGGACGTGATATAAAGTAGTAGATTGAGTTGTGCACTCGTAAACGCTAGAATTAATGCACCATGACCATGCCAAGAGCGATCTACCCAGGGAGCTTCGACCCGATAACGTACGGACACATCGACATCGTGCGCCGCGCGCGCAAGCTGTTTCCCAAGCTGATTATCGCCATCGTCGCCAATCCAAACAAACAGTCGTTCTTCTCCGTGGAAGAGCGCGAGCAGATCACCCGCGATGCCCTTGCTGAGATGGGGATCAACGATGTCGAAGTGACAAGTTACACCGGGCTACTGATCGACTGCGCTCACAAGCTGGGGGCCTGCGCTGTCGTACGCGGCCTGCGGGCCAATTCCGATTTTGACTATGAATTTCAGATGGCCCTCACAAATCGCGACCTGGACTCCGATATTGAGACCGTTCTATTCATGACCGCGGGCAAGTACTGCTTCCTTTCGTCATCAATCGTGAAAGAAGTGAAACGCTTCGGCGGAAACGTAACATCGTTTGTGCCAGCAAGCGTGGAAGCAGCGTTGGTAAGCAAGTTCTCTCAAGACTCCCCGCAAGTTCTCGAACACCACAACAAGAGCTGAGAGACTAGCGCTACTTCACGTATCCATTCTCCACGTACCAATCGACGGCCTTCGCAAGCGCCACTTCTGGCTTTGTTTGCGGCAAGCCTAATTCAGCGATTGCCTTGGTCGGGTCATAGTACATGTAGTGGCGTGACATCCGTATCGTATCCGGGGTCATCCGGGGAGTGGTCTTCGTTATCCTGCACCAAGCTGCGTTGGCATAGGAGACCGCAAGGAGCGCCCGATATGGTAACTGCGTACGCGGGGCGGGGATACCGGTAACTTTGGACAGGAGGGCCAGGAGCTCACCCATTGTCATGTTCTTCCCTCCGAGGATGTAGCGCTCGCCGATTCTCCCGTTTTCCGCCGCGAGGATGTGACCGCGCGCAACATCCTCCACATCGACAACGTTCATTCCTGTGTCGACGTACGCCGGAAGCCGGTGGTTAAGAAAGTCAACAATCGTCTGGCCGGTCGGGGTCGGTTTGATGTCGCGCGGACCGACAGGAAACGAGGGATTGACGATCACTACTGGCAGTCCCTTTGCCGCGTACTCGAGAGCCACCTGCTGCGCTGCGTACTTGCTCCTCTTATACGCACCAATGATCTTGCTCGGATCGACCGGCGTAGATTCATCGACCGGAGTTCCCTTGTCTGGAACAGCGAGCGCCGCGACCGAGCTCGTGTAGACCACTCGCTCTATCCCTGCCTCCAAAGACGCCTGCAGTACATTACGTGTACCCTCAACGTTCACCCGCTCGATCAGACCGGGGATGGTAACCCAAAACGAGTACAAAGCCGCGGCATGAAACACATGTGTGCAGCCACGCATAGCAGCTGAGAGAGATGCGGGATCCGTGATATCTCCGATGATGCGTTCGATCTCAAGCCCGTCGAGATTGCGCGTGTCTGAGCCATCGCGAACCAAGGCGCGAACCTCGTAGTCTGAATCGAGGAGAGCACGGGCGATGCTCGAGCCGATAAATCCTGTTCCTCCGGTCAGCAATGCGCGCATGATTCGCGCCTCCTCCACTACCTGCCAAGTGTGATTGCTCCCAGATCCCGTTGAAGCAGTTCCCTATGGATTACGTTGCCGGACCTAAGAAAAGGAAAATGGGCGAAGCAGGGCTCGAACCTGCGACCTTTCGGATGTGACCCGAACGCTCTCCCAACTGAGCTATTCGCCCAACTCATGGCTTTGTATTCTAGCTGCTCTCCCTCATCCGATCAAGCATCAAACTGCGCGCTTTCCAGCATGTCGGCAAGACTCTCTCCTGCACGTTTACGCGTTATCTCCACGAGGCCCAAGCCAGTCAGGTCGACAAAATCAGATGACACCCTGTCTTTCTTCAGCTCTTCCTTCACCTTGTCGATCAGTGCCTGCTCGTCCTTTGGGTCATCCATGTCCACAAAGTCGACGACGACGATTCCGCTCATCTGTCGCAGCCGCAGCTGACGAGCGATCTCACCCGCCGCCTCCAGGTTTGTGTTGAGAATCGCTGACCGCTGGTTGCGATGCTGCACATCTCCTCCGGTGTTCACATCGATGGCGATCAATGCCTCTGTTTCGTCGATCACTATTGAACCACCGTCGCCCAGCGACACGCGCCGCGATTGCGTCTCCTGAATCTGTTCCTCCAGATGGTAATGTTGGAAAAGCTGGTCCTGCCCTTGGTAGAAGGTGATGCGCTCCTTGTAATCCTCCATGTGCATGTATTCCAAGAAATATTGTATCTTCTCGTGGAAGAATTCGGAATCGACGATCACCTCAGCCACTTCTGGAGCGAGACGATCGCGGAGGATCGTCTGAACGAGGCCCATCCCTTTGTACAAGAGCTGCGGTGCTGATGCAGTCTTCGCCGCGGACTCGATGCTCTCCCAAGTCTGCGCCAGGAGCTTGTAGTCACGCGTCAGCTCCTCCTTGCTCGCCGCCTGCGCAGCCGTGCGGGCGATCATTCCCTGCCCGTCCTTCTTCAGCTCACGCGCGATGCGGCGCAGCCGACGCTGCGTGCGCACACTGTCGACGCGGCGGGATACGCCCAATCGATCTTCAGTAGGGAGGAAGACCCAGAACCTTCCGGGGAGACTGATCTTCGTCGTCCCTTGCGGGTTTTTCGTGCCGATTCCCCCACGCCTCACCTGCAGGGTGAGCGTTTGACCGGGGCGCAGGAGCTTGTTGATCGGCGCAGCGCCATGCCATGGCTTGAAGCCCTTCTCAATCATGATTTGATCGTTAATCTCACCCTTCGATAGGAAGAGGCTCTTCTTCTCTCCCACATTGACGAACGCCGAGCCCAACCCGGGGAGGACATCCTCCACCTTTCCCTTGTAGACATTCCCTACGATGTTCTCCTGCGTCGGATGCGCGTAGTAGATTTCCATCAACTTCTCGTCTTCGACGATTGCTACGCGTGTACGTTTGACGTGTTTCTCGGTCGTGTCGACCGTTATCAGAATGCGTGTTCCTTTGATTTTGCCACCTTCTTTCTCTCATCGAGCCCCGCCAGTATTTTGGCGTATTGCGTTTGTTCTCCCGGGATGTTTATTCCAGGGGCGATTTCGACAAGCGGAACTAAGACGAATCGGCGCTCGTGCATGCGGGGGTGGGGGATCTGAAGGCTACCGTCACGGTAGCTCTGACCTTTGTAGAGCAGGATGTCGATATCTATCGTGCGAGGGCCGAAGCGAACAGTGTGCGCCCTCTTTCCACGATGCTCGACCTCCTTGCATAAAGCGAGGAGCTCCGAGGGAGCAAGATCGGTCTTAACCGCGACAACCGCGTTTAGGAACCACGGCTGATCGGTGTACCCGACCGGCTCCGTTTCGTAGAAGGAGGAGCGTCGCATAACGCGCACGCCGTTCTTCACGAGGAACCCGAGAGCATCATCTATCTGCTCACGCCGGTTCCCCATGTTCGACCCCAGTCCTAGATAGACGAGATCGTCTAATGCTCCCTCTTTTTCTCCAGCTCTATTGCTGCACATCTCACTCTTCCCAAGCCCATCGGGTGAAGTTTTTCCACCCGTACGGCAATCTTCTGCATGCGCGGGAACCTCTCAAGCATGGCGTTTGCGATCTCATCGGCAAAGGACTCGATAAGAATGTAGTTTCTTGCCCGATTGACATCGCGAACAACCTGTACCATCAGCGAATAGTCGATGGTCTCCTCTAATCGATCACTTGAGCAAGAGGCGTAAAAGTCACCCTCTGCTCGAAGATCGATGGAGAAGCGATTCCCTTTCGTCCGTTCTGCATCGTAGTAGCCGTGGAAACCAACAAGTTCGATCCCACAGACCTCGATGCGCGCGCTTGTAAGCTTATTTGTCATTTCTTCTCTTCACCTGGGGCATATCCGTCCGTTTCCAGCAGCGCGGCAAAATTGCCTACACGCGTGTACAGACCGACGATAGATGCGATCAATCCCAAGCGGTTGTTCCTAACTTCTTCAGACCCTGCACCAGGATCCACATCTTCCGCGTAGCGATCGATCGCCCCCCACAATGAAGTGAGCTGATCTATCGCTTGTTCGTAGTCAAGTTTTGCAAGAAGCCCTTCCATCTTCCCCTCTGCCTTCAGGTATTCGCGCCATAGGGTCCTCTCGGTCTCTTCTTCAAATAAGGCAGGGTCGAAAACGCGTTTGTTTCCAACGCGAAAGCGTGTCCGCAGTTTGGCAAACGATCCCAGTAATAAGGCAAATCCCTCCTTGCTGCTTGCCTCCTGCAATCCTAGCGCGCAGGCGCTGCTGCGATAAGGGTTGGATCTTAGTGTCTGGGGAAGAGCGGAAGCTATTCTCGATGTGACCTCCTGTTTAGTCTCCAGGTAGTGAATCAGGCGCTCTTTGAGGCACGTGCGGAGAGCCCCTTCCAGGTCTTCTATCCTTATCGCAGGGGCGAGGATGCGGTACTGCTCGCGCAGCGCGCCAAGCACTGACAGAAGGTCAAGATCGACCTTTCCGCCAATCAGCAGGCCAATCAGATCGTCTCCTGCGCTGACCACCTGTGGAGCGTACGCCTCATTGCCGGTTAGGAGAAGGGTCGCCAGATGGTCGTACCTCTCTGCAATGGCGATGGCAAGCCCTTCCGTGCTCGCAGGGATCCTCCCCCTCTCCAAGTTCGAAACTGCCCCCTCTTCGAGGGCGATGCAAACGCTCGATTCCTCACCGTCGAGCTTCGCGTAAACCGCACCAGCGATCCCATGAAGTGATGCAAACTCGTGCACAATCCACGTTGCCAGGTCCGCCTGGCAGAGAAACGCGGCTCGATCCACGGTTCCCACTGATGCATCTAGCGCCTGTGCGACCTGTACCGAAAGCGTACGCAATCGCTCAGTCTTCTCCCATAACGATCCCACGCCTACTTCATCGCCGATGTTGCGCAAGCTGCTTACGTGATCAGCCAGCGATGCCTCACGATCGCGTGTGTAGAGGAGTCTGCAACCGCTCAACGCACTTCGCGCCACGCGTTCGTAGCCCACGCGGACAACGTCTCGGTCAACCGTGCCATCGGCAAACCCGACAAATTCAACGACACTTCCCTGGTCCACATCAAGAGGGACGAATCCCGCCTCGCGTATCGCAGCCTTCACAAACACCGCCGGAAGATCGGGAGGAAGGTTCACTCTGCCGATCACCGGTTGTGGGTATTCCACACCGTCGGCAATCCTCGCTAGCAAACTATCATCGACCTGTGCGGATACGTTCGCTTCGCGTGCGGCAGCAGCAATGGAATCCCTCGTCATCTGTTTGCGCTGCTCCTGGTCAACGATAACCCCTCCCGCTGCAAGCACCTGTTCGTAATCAGCCGGAGAGGACAGTGTAATTTCCTCTCCTGCAGCACTCCGCCAGTGGGCGCACGTCTGGCGATCTGCAACTACGTTTCCAACGCGAAGCGGAATGACCTGTTCGCCATACAGACAAACAACGTAGCGGATCGGGCGAATGAACATGACTGGTGAGGAATCCCGGTGCATTACCCCCTCACTTACCAGTTCATTCACGGGCTCGCCGAGGATATGAGAGATGGTGTTCACCCTCTCTTCATCATCAAAAGCTTGTGTCGAAACATCGGTTGCGATGAGCGCCAGTCGACGTGGTGTGTAGAGTACCCGTATGCCGCCCTTCAGCGAACCATTCTCGGCCAGAGCCCTATTTACGCGCAGTGAAAGATCCACTGCCATCGGTGATAGCAGCTCAACTGGCATCTCTTCTGTCCCTATCTCAAGGAGAAGATCAGGCATCCAGCGCCTCCACGTACATCCTCGCGCACCCTGAAGCAAGATCTGCTATGTGCGCAGCTCGCCCGGATTGTCCCTCGTCGCTTGAACTATCATGCAACGCAAAGAGAGAGTGCAAATACACCGACGCGAGAACATGCTCGTATGCCGGGAAGTAGAACCCACCCGCGAGTGCTTGTTCACACTCATCAGCATGCAGGCTCAGGAGCGAGTTAATCCTCTCGGGGTCGGCGCATTCCAAGGCATAAGCCGCAATCTGCCGACCACGCTCTGTTGGTACATCTTCATCCTCAATCCCCACAGAGATCGCCAGACGCCCGAGAGAGTACTCAACCATCATCGGTACGGGCTCGAAATCAATTTCACCCAACCGCTGCAGATATGACAGGCTACCGACCTCGATCTGATCGATCAATACACGCCAACCGGCAGCTCGCACCGCAAGATACGATTGCTTCCAACCGTAGTTGTGGGCGACAAAGCGAATGTCCCTAGAGGGCAAGTCCAGCCCCAGCATCCGCAAACTCTCGATGAATCTCGCCCGCAGGTCGCTCGATGGATCGCATCGCGTGACCTGCAGATGCCGATCGATGATCGGGCTAAGCGGATCATCTCCGTAGGGAGCCAGCGATGGATCGACTACGCTCACCATTTGAGAGGCACACCACGGCCTGGGTGCAAGAACGCCAAAGAAGACATCCGGAGTCAGTACGCCAGCGGGGATCGGTCCACAAGGGGAAATGGTAGGACACCCCTCTTCCTTCCAGAAGTCCTGCAGGCAAAGGGCGATCTCTTGTAAAGCCATCCTACCCCTTGACCGCTTCCTCCTTGGCCATCGTTGCCAATGCGGAGAACGTGTCAGCGTCGTGCACAGCGATCTCGGAGAGCATCTTCCGATTCAGCCCGATTCCGCGCTTCTGCATCCCGCCGATGAATGCCGAGTATGACAGGCCGTTCAACTTTGCCGCGGCGCCGATCCTCACAATCCACAACTGGCGGAAGGTACGCTTGCGACGCCGACGGTCGATGTAGCTATTGCGTAGCGCCTTCATCACCGCTTGCTTTGCAATGCGGTGCGATGTACCACGCTTGCCTTTGAATCCCTTGGCGAGCCGCATGATCTTCTTTCGGCTCTGCAGTCTCTTGTTTCCCCCACGTGCTCGTGGCATCTTCTTCCTCCTAAGTCGTTAACTACCGATCATTCGTTTGATATTCTTTGCTTGTCCACCAGAGAGTTCTTTATCCTGGCGGGCTTGGCGGACCGACTTCGTCCGCTTTTTCACATTCTTGTGAAAATAGTTAGACATGTGATGGAAGAGCTTCCCGCTCTTCGAGCGCCGGAAGCGCTTGCTGGCCGCTCGATGTGTCTTCTGCTTAGGCATCTTCTCCTCCTTATCAAGTTTTCTGATTCTGATTTGGAACCAACAGCATTTGCAGTATCTTTCCTCTCGCCTTTGGTTGCTCGTCCACACGTGCGATGTCACTCAGCTCATCCGCAACACGTTTCAACAGGTCCCGCCCACGCGAGGCATGCACGATCTCTCTTCCGCGGAAGAAGATCGACACACGCACCATGTCCCCCTGGGTCAGAAACTTCCGCACTCGTTTCATCTTCGTCTGGAAGTCATGCTCCCCGATCTTTATCGTGAACTTCATTTCCTTCAGGCGCGAACGATGCTTCTGCTTACGGTCACGCTTCGCCTGCTGGTAATGATACTTCCCGTAGTCGACAATTTTACACACTCGCGGCTCAGACTGCGATGCAACCTCTACGAGATCGAGCCCACGCTCCTTTGCAAGCGCCACTGCATCAGGTGTTGCCATCAACCCCAGGTTCTCACCCTTGTCGTCTATCACTAAGACATTCTGTTCACGAATCCGCTCATTAACGCGTAAACTTCTTTTGATACCTACCTCCTATTACTTTGCTCGGACCGGCTCTCGGTATTGATATAAGCCGCGTTCCTTAATATAGCTCGTCACGGACTCCGGCACACAATCGGGAATTACCTCTCCTCGCCTGATTTGATCGCGGATCCAGGTAGAGGAGAGATCGACTTCTTCCATCTCTAGAAAGGAAATCCTTGCCTTGTCAAACGGCGGAGCCGCGAAGAGGTCCTTGGAGATCCCGTTCCGCGGCGCGATAAGAAAAGGGACGCTTGCAAGGAGCTTTCGAGGATCCTTCCACGTTTCGATCTGCAACAGAAGATCGGCCCCAACGATAAAACACAGCCCTTCCGGATACTGATCTTGCAACGCCGTAATCGTATCAATTGTGTATGAAAAACCATCGCGATCAATCTCGATGCGAGACACAGATAAGTGATCGTAGGGCTCTATTGCCCCCTGCACCATCGCGAAGCGGTCCTCCTTGGTCACATTGACCAGGATCTCCTTATGGGGAGGAATCCCACTCGGGATGAAGATTACTTTTGACAGCTCAAACTGCTCATAGGCCGCTTTGGCCACAAGCATGTGCGCGCTGTGCAGTGGGTTGAACGTACCCCCGAAGAGTCCGATTCTACCGCTTAAGTTCAAGTTCCACCTCTCCGATTCGCAACGGGTCTCCCGGCGTAAATCCCTGCCGATTCAATTCCCGCAACACACCCATCCTCTCCAGCCGCTTGCTCAGGTACTCCTGCGCATCCCGGCTATCGAGAATCAGTTTCGCCGCCAATCGCTCTACGGTCTGCCCTCTGACGACAAAAGTCTCTCCATCATGCTCAACGCGAAAACCTTCCTCGTCGTGAAAGCGATACACACGGCGCGTAAGTGCATCTCTCCGATCAATTGTTGCTGCACTGGTCGACTGCAACCTGTTATACGTTCCATTCACCAAGCCACGCAACCCAGCTCCAGTAGCCACGGAGATCGGAGTGATATCCACGCCAATCGCGGCAAATCTCATCTTCTCCTCTTCAATATCATCCTCGTCCAGCAGGTCCACCTTGTTACCAACCACGATCTGTGGCTTTGTCCCCAATTCCTCGCTCGACGCCCGCAATTCTTCATTGATGCGACGATAGTCCTCCAACGGATCTCGTCCTTCCAGCTTAGCCAGATCGATCATGTGAATCAACACGCGCGTGCGCTTTACATGTCGGAGGAACCTGTCCCCTAATCCCTTGCCGGCGTGCGCCCCCTCGATTAGGCCGGGAATGTCCACCGCAACAAACTGATGCTGCCCATCGACGTCAACAACGCCGAGATTAGGAGATATTGTCGTAAATGGATAGTCGGCAATCTTCGGACGCACTCCCGATATGCGGGAGATTAAACTTGACTTCCCAACGTTCGGATAGCCAATGATCCCCACATCCGCGATAAGCCGCAGCTCCATGCGCAGCGTCCCTTCCTCTCCCGCCAGCCCTCGCTCGCAGATACGCGGCGCTTGCCTGGATGAAGTGACGAAACTGTTGTTCCCACGGCCTCCTTCGCCACCGCGAGCCACAACAACCTCTTCGTCCGGTCCCACCAGGTCAGCGATCACGTCTCCTGTACGCGCGTCATGCACAATAGTGCCAACAGGGACCAGGATCACCGCGGGTTTGCCACGTGCGCCCTGTTTGTTTTTGCTGCCTCCATCTCCTCCCTGTCCGCCGGCAAACTTTGGTCGATTACGGAACTGGTAGAGCGTCGATATGCTCAGCGAGCTACGAATAACCACATCCGCGCCGTCTCCGCCGGTCCCACCATCCGGGCCACCCTTCCAGTTGTGTTTGTCGGATACGAAACGAATCACTCCATTCCCGCCGCGTCCTCCCCGGACGCGTACCGTTGCCTCATCAATAAACATGGATGGACGCTCTGAGACTCATAGGGGAGGTGAACACGAGATGACTAGCCCTCCTGAACGGGGTCCTGCTGGACAGGGTCCTGCTGGACGTGGCCCTGCTGGACGGGACCATCCTGGGCAGGGAGGACGTTCACGTACTTCTTCTTACTCCCGGTAAATTGCACGTGCCCGGGCACTGTGGCGTAAATGGTGTAATCCCGTCCTATGCCGACGTTCTTTCCTACTGCAAACTTTGTCCCACATTGCCGAACGATGATCGACCCTGCGTTCACCCACTCACCGCCGAAGCACTTGACTCCCCGGCGCTGGCCTGGACTGTCATGTAGGTTGTTCGTCGAGCCCGTACTTGTTTTATGTGCCATTGTTACTCCTTGCTAAACCCGTATTCCCGCCGTGGCTTCATGCACGACAAGGTCCTGTGCGTATTCCGCCGCAAGCTGTGTCAATCCAATGACAAGCGTCTCCATGATCGCATCGATCTCACGGTTAAGGTGAGGAGCACTGCGATCAATCGACAGATGCACCTCACTACCCAGAGAATAGTCCGGCACAAGATGGAGGTAGTCGGTCATTGCGGAGACACTCGCCTGCAGAAATCGCAACGCCGCGTCGCCAGTGGGAGTATCACTATCTATCCCTTGCCCGGTCAGCCCAAGAATACGATTGTGTTCGTCACGCGAAACAATGATCTCTCCCACGTGTTTCTCCTCTAGGCTTCGATCGCCGTAATCTTTGTCTTCATGTACGATTGGCGATGTCCCTGCTTGCGACGATAGCCCTTCTTATTCTTGTACTTGTAGACGATCACCTTGTCGCCGCGTCCCTGCTCACGCACCTCTCCCATTACCTTTACGCCATCCAGATGCGGAGTTCCCACGCGGACCTCGCCATCATCAACTATCAGGAGGACCTTGTCGAAAGTAACCGTCTCACCGGCCTCAAGGCCACTGATCAGCTCATGATCGAACAGATCTCCATTCTCCAGCAGATACTGCTTACCACCCGTTTCGATTACTGCATACATAGAATTTACACCCCAGTCGTACTGATTTTAGCGGCCCTTAGTGCCCTTTTCAACGCCCTAGCCAATCGGGCTTCCCGGCGGAACATCACGATCCGGGGCAAGAAGGGAGATTCCTTTCCCTCTTCCCGCAACGAGCAGCATCCCTTCGGACTTCACCCCGCGTATCACCGTCGGCTCCAGGTTCACAAGAACAACCACCTGGCGCCCAACGAGATCCTCCAGCGAGTAGTGCTTCCTGATTCCCGCCACAATGGTCAGCGTACGCGTTCCAACGTCAATCTGCAACTGGTAGAGGCGATCCGCCCCTGGGACAGGGCTTGCAGAAAGGACTCGCCCGACCTGCAGGTCAAGGCGAGAGAAGTCATCAAATGATACTCGCTCTTGGTGGAGTTCTCCCACTTCGCGCTCGATCTTCCCTACATCGATCCTCTCAACAAGCACACGCGATGAACCGATCGCCGCTCCCCTGGCAACGGAGTCAATCTCCTCCCAGCGAGCCTCCCCGACCCCCATGATCTCCAGAACACGTGCGGCGTAACGTGGCACAAACGGAGACAGCAGTATCACTATTGCTTTCACCAAGTGGAAAGCACTCGCTACGGCCTGCTCATCATTGGTCGCCCACGGTTCTTTCCGCTGGAAGTACTCGTTTCCGAACACGGCGAGCAAGCAGGCCTCTCGCAGAGCGCGGCTCAGGCTCGCTCCTTCCATCGCACGCTCGTAGGAAGCGAGAGTCTTCGCTAGCCGATCGGTCACTTCGCTATCGATGTCCGTATCCGGGACGACGTGTTCGTGGTGGTCCTGGATGAACGACAGGACACGGTTCGTCAGGTTAGCAACGTTAGAGACGAAGACACCGTTCACCGCCTTTGCCAGCTCCTCCCACGAGAAGTTCACGTCGCGCCCCTCGGGACGGTTGTAGATCAGATAGAAACGCCACAGCTCGGCGTCCATCACTTCGAGCGCGTCGTCGCAGTACAGCCCCACTCCGCGGCTCTTGGAGAAGCTATCGCCGCCGATCCAGTTCAGGTACTCGGTGGCGGCAATCTGGTCTGGGAGGTGGTATCCTCGCCCCGATGCGATGAGCTGGCCGGGGAAGATCAGTGTGTGGAAGGGAATGTTATCTTTGCCAATGGCGTAGATCTGGTGCACGTCATCCCCGAACCAGAACTTCTTCCAACCATCGTCTCCGGCGAAGTGTTCCATCGCCGCTGACACGTAACCAAGGGCGGCCTCGCCCCACACGTAGATTACCTTTCCTTCAGCGCCCTCAAACGGAGCGGGGATTCCCCATTCTATGTCGCGGGTCATCGCCCGCGGCCTCAGCCCGTCCGTAATCATCTGTTGCGTGAACTGGTGGACATTCCCTTGGAAGTGGCGCGATACAACGTACTCCTGCAACTGCGGTGAAAGCTTAGCCAGATCCAGGTACCAGTGGCGCGTCGAGCGAAACTCGATGTCTCCCTTTCCGCAGAAGCTACAGACCGGGTCGATTAGCTCTTCCGGCTCGAGGATCGCACCGCAGTTATCGCACTGATTGCCGAGCGCGCCTGCCGAACCGCAGCGGGGGCAGGTGCCGGAGATGAACCGGTCAGCAAGGAAGACCTTGCAGTTGCGACAGTAGGCCCGATCCTCCTCCTTGGTCGTAATGAACCCGTTCTTCTCCATGTCCAGATAGATACGTTGAATGAATTCCTTGTGTACCGGCGATTCGGTTGTCGTGTAGTTATCGAACTCGATCCCGAAGCCATCGATCACCGCGCAGATCTTCTTGTGATTGCGATCGGCCAGCTCTGCAGGCGTGATCCCGAGTTGCTTTGCCTCGTACTCGATCCGCGTTCCGTGCGCATCGCTTCCGGAGACGTAGAGGACGTCATGTCCGCGCAGGCGGTAGTAGCGGGTAAACACATCCCCCGAAAGGAGGGATGAGACGAGGTTTCCGAGATGTGGAACCCCCGACGCATACGGCCATGCACTACACACCAATACTCGTTTCTTGTCCATACGTTCTCCAACTCCAGATGTAAGAGGGCATTATACCCTGAAACTATGCTATCTTCTATCGATGATCGAAGACAAGGGCGTTAGAAACCTCGCCATCGGCAAAGCAATCCTCGTCACGAGATCGAAACAAGCGCGATGAATCACCAA